>JAPDLT010000029.1 GCA_025920435.1 Candidatus Rehaiarchaeum fermentans | reverse complement strand
TTCTAATTCCCTCATACATGCTCTCCGTCTTTGTAATCTCTCCCTTTTTACTAAGAACCACTGGTAATGAAAATACTAATACTACATTTTTTGAGCTTGAAACTGCTTCTGCAAGCCTTTCAAAAAATGCGCTTAAAGAGTTTAGATAATGTTCATATTTTGACAGATTCAATATATAGTTAGCTATCTCATCAATTAAAATGACTATACGCTTATTCTTAAATAATTCAATTAATTTGTCATGCCCTGGCGCAGTTTCATTTTCATCATAGTTTCTAAGCAAATCATAATTTCCAAGATTATGAGCGATATAACCCCACAAGGTCTTAACTTTATATGGACCAACATCTAAGGGATCTGCTGGACTTGGTGCTAATTTCCCTGTACGACCATCTATTACTATAATATTAGTTGATCCAGATACTTCCGATAGTTTAGAAGCTATTTCATTTACCCTTTCGCGCGAATTCTCATCTTCTGAAGAAGCTCTCTTTAGAGATTCTGGGTCCTTCAAGGCATGATATAATGTTAGTAAAGTATGTGTCTTACCTCCACCATATAATGCACTAATTAAAATTACCTTTCTCCCCCTATCATTTAAAAGTACATTTTTAACATTATCTAAAATCTCTACCATATTACTAGTAATTAACGTGATTGAGAAGAATTTTTCAGCTCTCATATATATTTCATGCGCATTTTTCAGCACAATATCTCCTAGATTTGGTGCTAGTTTCTCATCCAAATCTTTATCAAAAACATCATCTCTTATTTCATTATTTCCAAGTAAAACCAATTATAATCACCGTTTTAATTAAAATAGTGTATTTCTATTTTAAATACTTTTCTATTCCCTCTTTTGGAGGTTTGTCTAATGCAATAAGTAAATCTTTTATAATTTCTCTTTCAATATCATTAGCTGGAAGTGCATAATATAATTTTTCAGCAAGGGCTACAGCTTCATCAATCTCATCATATTTACTTTGCAGATCTTCATATTCCCTTCTAAAAGATTCTTTTGGCTTAGTCACGGCATAATATTCTAAAAGATGCAACGCATCAATAGGAGTTCTTATATTGGGAGAAGAAGGATCTATATCCTTATCACGTAACACGTTCTCAATCGCATTACGCTTGTATTCACCCTTATCATCAGTTCGTATATTACCCTTAATGCTAGGTTCAATTAAAACAATCTTATCACTCTCTTTTTTCACTATATTATTATCTTTCTCAAGCTTATTATGATCAGACCTGGTACCTATTGAAAGTAATACAAGAGTATTCCTATCCATGCTCCTTCTAATAGTATTATTTTTCTTATCTATAAGAACCTTTGATAATAGATAAAACTTTGAGTAAGAACTAAGCTTACTCTCACTGGAACTAGCACCTATGGCATTAAGTATTGCCTCAGCAGTTGCAAGATAAATATAATCTTCAACTAGAATAGTAATATAAGACTTTTTATCTGCCTTATCCCTCTTACTATCCTCCTTATCCTCTTTACTAACTACACCAACAAAATTCTTATATTGAGTAAAATGAGACAATGTACAGCCCAACGTAGAAACAAATAAATCTAAACCCCTCAACTCAAATTTTTTAGCCTTCTCGCTGCACTCATTAACAGCATTAAGATAAACGTTATTTACTAGATCCTCACTAGAAGTGAATCCTTTTCTCCAAACTACAACCAGCGAAGTATCTAAAGTAATCTTACCACGCATACTAACTCTCAGTTTAGACTCAGTTGCAAATAAATGCGTTTTAGTTATTCTTAAGCCTGCTTTACTCCAACCAGCTTCTAGAAGAGCCTCCCAAGCTTCTGGAGTTGTATGAACATAATACGTTACTAAAATTCCATTTTCCTTTAGTCTATCTGCAATTGTCTTAAAAGATTCTGACAATATCTGTTTAAAATAATTAAACGAATTAACCTTTTTAGAAGTCTTAAAAGATTCTGACAATATCTGTTTAAAATGCTCAGAGGCAGTAACATTTTTAGAAAAGTACTTAATTCTTCCTTCATTCTCACTAATTTCTCTATCTGCAAATCTCTTCCATTGAATTTCTATTTCATTTCCAGCATCATCAAAGAATGCCTCTGGATGAAATTTAGGAACCCTCATTAAAACTCCAGCAACTTCATTAACATCACTTAAAGCCCTCTTTAACCATACATAAGAGAAATCACTAAGCTCAGTATAAGCAACGTCATCCCTGTAGGGTGGGTCAGTAACTATTAAATCAAATTTCTCTTCTCCAATCTTATCTAGTTTAGTAGCATCATCTAGCAAAACCTTAACTTTAGTAGGACTATTCGAAATTGCGTTAATAAGATATTGAAGACCTTTCAACACACTACTCAGCGATTTTGCAAAAGAGCCACTTAGATCGCTGAAAGGACTATTATCAATCCAATTCCACATAATTGCCAGTCTTCGCATTGCGAATCTAGGACCAATTATTAGAAGGCTAGGTTGCCAGGAAGTACTAATAGAGTTATAATCAGAATATTTAGCTAATGCTGTTGATAAATAAGTAACTATTGCTTCAGCGTATTTCCTCGCCTTATCTTTATCCCATACTTTTAATTTCTCCTCCTCAATTCTCTTCCCAGCCTCACGTATTAACTTAACAAGCTTAACAAAAGTCAAAAGCTGACGTGGATTGAAGAATTTAAAAAACTTATCAACACCATAAGGAATAGGAATATTGCTTTCATATTCTGGGGTAGGCTCTATGGGTATATCTGGATCTCCCCAAATTTGTTTAAGCATCTCTAAAGCTTTCCATAACTTCTCTTGATCTATTACCTTCTCAAAGACTATGTTCTTTTTTATTTTAACTATTATTCGTGGTCTTGCTTTACTATTTAATAATTGTTCTTTAGTTATCTCCCCTGCTAAATATTTTTCTAGATTTTCATTCCAATCTCTTAATGCATCCCTAACATAAAAGGCCTTTCCCCCTTTTATTGGATTATTGCATATTA
>JAPDLT010000028.1 GCA_025920435.1 Candidatus Rehaiarchaeum fermentans | reverse complement strand
AATTTGCGAAAAGTATAATATCAACAGACTTGTCCTCTATCTGCTTAGGACTAGTGAGAGTTATAGCATTACTAACTTTTCTCTTAACCTCTTCCAACGCAATAACGTTAACATCAATACAATATAGTTTAGTAGCGTAATTAACTAAATATTTACAATAAAAACCATTACCACAGCCATAATCCACAATAACACCTTTACTCAATAGCCTTGGAAGGAACTCTTCTGGCCTTTCAAACTTCCTCCTAAAATCCTCTGGCGGATAATAGTGATGGTGCATATTACAAATGATAATACCTAAGATTAAAAAGGTTTACAAAAGAAAACTTAGCTACACGTCAAAATTTCTAAAGGTTACATATTACAAAACTAACATAAACAAACTTTTTAGTAACACAAGTAATCCCATATACTATTCTAAAAGTTTAACACGATTAATAACTTTACACTTCATTTTTTTATCTCTTTGACTACAAATCTTTTATCGTACTTCTCAGACCATTCAACATTATTTATAGGATCTTGTATAGTTTTTATCTCAGGTTTTGTGGATATATTATAAACTATATATAACCAGTATTTTTTACCTAGCTTTCTTGCATACTCGTACTCTGTTTCAGTAAGCTCTACTTGAATATCATTATCAGCCTTTCCCTTAACCTCTATATATCTCAACACCTCATTAGTTTTAGGATCACGACTCTCTATATCATAATGCTCGTGCTTACTAACATCTTTAGGTTTACGACCTTGTTCGATTTCATATTTCTTTGCATATTCCATTGCTATTCTTTCAACTTCCTCTATTGCTATAGGTGGTGGAGCTTCAGTAATTTGTTTTGGTTTTTCGGTACTCTCTCTCTGTTTTAAAAATATAATTCTTCCTAAATATTCTATATCAGGATTAGGAATTCTAGTAATATCGTGTGGTCTCCATTCATTATGTTTCTCATGGAATTCATTATTTTTGATGTAACTAATGAAAGGATTTAATAATTCTTTAATTACCGTATCCTTAACCACACCAGAAATTTTTCTAACTTCTTTATCCCTTTTATTATTATCTTGAGTATCGTCTACTACATCAATAACATCATTAAGAGCATTTTTCAAATTTTCCAATAAATCAGCACCTCTAATTGTTTCATAATTACTACCTTTCCACTTCACCCCTACTACCTCGCTATAATACGGCCTTTCATCTATCTTCAACTTTACCCTATAAATGGCTAGCTCGTCAATAGTCTCGTCTAAACTTGTTGCACGTAATACTATTGGAGTTTGAGGAGAATTTTCATCATTACATTTAAGTATACTACAAATGCATTTGTATATTGTTGAAATATTATTTTTATAAGCCTTGCATAAGCCTTCAACAGAAATTCTATTATCCTTAGTTTTTACTTTCGCTCCTTTAAGGTTTGCTACCAAATATAGAATATTCACCAATGCATTATCAGCTTTTGAGCCATAAAGATCTTTAAGAATAGCTGATAGGAATTTATCTATCTTTTTCTCCTCTCCTTCATTATTAAACATCTTTGCTTGTTCCTTCAACGATTTAAGTGTATTAAGAATACTTGTAACATAATCTTCTAAGCCCTCTTTACCTCTTTCTATGAAATTAAGCCAAGCTTCATATTCGCTAAAACGTTTACCTTTACCAAGGTTTAAAACTAAGAGATCTTCACTACTATTTGATTCATTTTTCAATTTTGATTCATTTTTCAATAAATCAATATTAATAGGTTCCTCATCGCTTTCAATATTTTCACCTACTATAACGTTACTTTCTACTCCTGCTAAATACCATGACAGTAATTTTCCATAAAGAATTTCTAATACTCTTAAATCACTCTCAACACCTAATAAGACTGTATAACTAATAACGTCCTTTTTCTGCCCTAATCTCCACACTCTACCTATTCTCTGCACAATCTTAATAGGGCTCCAAGAGGGTTCATAATGTATTATAATATTTGCGTATTGAAGATTTAAACCCTCTGAGGCCACATCAGTAGAAACTAAAACTTTTATTATATCATTACTTAACCACTTTTTAACGTCCTCAATTGAAGAATTAGTTTTATTACCTATAACCTCTGGAGGTACTATTTCCTCTGAAGTTATTAAGGCTATTTTATTACGGCATTTAATACCTTCATCTTTCTTAAGTTCTTCAAAGATATACTTAGCAGTATCCTTAAACTCAGTAAATATAACAACCTTATCGCCCTTTTTTAAATGTTCTTTAACAATGTTCTTTACAGCTTCTAATCTAGAATCAGTTTTTCCATTTATTCTACGTGCAATATTATAAAGCTCTTTAAGATCATTAATGTCTTGCTCATCAAGTAATTCAGAGTATTTTTTAACGTGCTCATCAATAATGTCACTTAACTCCATCTTCTTTGAACCTAATACATCATCATCATACTCTGCCAAATCCCCAGAACCTAGAATAGTTTCTATAATTTTTTCAACATCAGAGTTATTTGAAGATATTGATTCATTATTCATATTCCTTTTATTTAAAATCCTTTCTAACGTGATGAGAGCTGATTTAGGACTAGATGAAGCTCTTTTAGCTATTAAAACTAATAATAACTCTATAGCAGAACCACTATCCCCTTTATTATTATGATACTTTGCAAGAACATTGTGCAAGAATTCTACTAATTTTTTGTGAAATTCTATCTCATCTTGTGATGCCTTTACTACTCTTGCCTTAAATGTACAGTTTGTGAATATTGGCCTATTTTTTTCGTATATTTTATTAACATCTAATTTAGTCCTCCTAAAAACTAGGCAACGGTTTATCATCTTATAAAATTCACTTTCATTTTCTTTTATCTTGTCTTTACGCAAATAAGGATCGATAAGTCTCAGTCTTTCAATGTAATCTTCTGGCTTACCTCTGTGAGGAGTAGCTGATAAAAGTATTACATTAGTTTTTAAGTTTTTAGTAAGTTCTGAGGCAAGCTTATATCTCTGAGTCTCTCGATTACCTAGTTTGCCAACTCTATGAGCTTCATCAATTACTATGACGTCCCACTTATTTTTCGTTATATAATCTTTATATTTCTCTCTTTTCGCTAGATCAATAGATGAT
>JAPDLT010000027.1 GCA_025920435.1 Candidatus Rehaiarchaeum fermentans | reverse complement strand
ACTATAATTTCTATCTTCTTTTTTTCCTTCTAAAACGTTATCTAAAGATTGCTTTTTATTAACTTCCCCTACTTGTTGACCTTCTTTTTTATCATTATGCGCTTTTTCTTGAGTTTTTTGAATAGATTGCTGTGTTATACTTTCTTTTTCTGACATATTGTTATTAGAAGGCAGGATATATTTATACGTTTAAATACATCACTACGAAGTGAATAAGAAATGAATAATTAAATTTTAAGAATATATTGGAAAACCTTATTTAATTAAACTATGAGTGGAATAAAAGAAGCCCTAGAAGGAAAAAACACGACAATAAGAGCTTGGATCCACAGAAAGAGAAGTAGCGGCGGGGTTATATTTTTAATTTTAAGAGACAGAGATGGGCTAATACAAGCTGTTGCTCATAAAGAAAATTTCAGTGAAGAAGAGTGGAATGAATTAGAAAAAGTTAGGATAGAATCTAGTGTAGAAATAGAAGGAGAAGTTAGAAAGAATGAAAAGGCTTTAAATAGTATCGAAATAGAAATCAAAAAATTTAAGATAATAAGTAATGCGGAGCCTTATCCTATAACCGAATATCAAAGCACTGAGCTTCTATTAGACTATAGGCATCTCTGGTTGAGAAGTGAAAGAATGATAAATATAATGAAAATAAGATCTTATGTATTTAAACTTGCAAGGGAATATTTAGATTCTCAGGGGTTTTTTGAAATAACCCCTCCAATAATAACAAAAGCAGGAGGAGAAACTGGATCTCAATTATTTGAAATAAAATATTTTGACGAAAAAGCCTATCTGACAGAATCTTCTCAACTTTACGCAGAAGCAATGGCTTTTGCATTGGAAAAAGTTTATTCCTTCGCACCATCTTTTAGAGCTGAGAAATCAAGAACAGTAAAACACTTAGCAGAATACTGGCATTTAGAACCAGAAGCCTTATTTTATGATTTAAATAAATTAATGGAATTAGAGGAGAATTTAGTTTCTTACATCGCAAATGGATTAGTAAAATTAGCAAGCAAAGAGCTTGAAATGCTTGGAGTAAATAAAGACTATTTGTTGAAAATAAATCCTCCTTTCAAAAGAATAACTTATGAAGAAGCATTAAACATAATAAATCAAAAAAGACCTGAAAAGCAATTAAAATGGGGAGACGACTTTGGAGTAGAGGAAGAAAGATTATTGACAATGGAGGAAGAAAAACCAATATTCATAACTTATTGGCCAAAAGAAATAAAGCCTTTCTATATGCCAATAAACGAAAAAGATCCTAGAACAGTTGTATGTGTAGATATGCAAGCGCCTCATGGACATGGAGAAATAATTGGAGGAAGCGAAAGAATATGGAAATATGATGAATTAATTGAAAGATTTAAAGAAACTGAAAAATCACAAGGAATCAAATTTAACATGGAAAATTATTCTTGGTATTTAGATTTAAGAAAATTTGGATCTGCTCCACATGCTGGTTTTGGGATGGGAATAGAAAGATTAATAAAATGGTTATTAAATTTAGAAAACATACGGGATGCGATACCATTTCCAAGAACAATTAATAGAGTAAAGCCTTAAATACAATAATAAATAGTCATAATAAAATGGAAAAGAAATTGAAGATTCTTGCTTTTGCGGGCAGCTTAAGAAAGGATTCCTACAACAAGGCTTTAATAAATACTGCAAAAGAAATTAGTCCTGAAAGTATGGAAATAGAAATATTTGATCTTGCAAAGATACCTTTGTTTAATCAAGATGAAGAACTAAATATGCCAGAAAGCGTTAAGGAATTTAAATCGAAAATAAAAGAAAGCGACGGAGTTCTAATAGCTACTCCTGAATACAATAGATCTTTTCCTGGAGTACTTAAAAATGCAATAGACTGGGCATCTAGACCTTTTGGCGATAACTCCTTTGAAGATAAGCCTGTAGCACTAATGGGAGCTACCGGAGGATCTATAGTAGGAACTTCAGTAGCTCAAATGGCTTTAAGACCAGTATTTTCATTTTTAAATGCACACCTTTTAGAAAAACCAGTAATATATGTTGCTGAAGCACATAGAAAAATAAGTAATGGATTTGTTGTAGATAAAGAACTTAAAGAATCTATAAGAAACTTGCTTTTAGCATTCGAAGCTTGGATAATAAGACTGAAGAAAGTTTAAAATTTCAAATACGAAAATTTTTAAATTATTCTAAAAATTTGTAAAATTTAAATTTCTTTTTCTTTATATCTAAAATTATTTTATCTTCTACAACTTAATTATGCTACTCTTGCGACTACAATTTAATAATAGAGTTTTCCTAAAAATTAAGTTCCAATATAGAAATCATGGAGTAAAATAAAGTAAAAGTTTTAGATTAAAAGGGTCTAATAATTGATTAAATAAAATCAAATTTAAAATACGATTATTAGAAAATGTATGCATTTTAACAACGAAATAAGTATATGCTTAAAAGTGTAATACCTTAATTAGGGAAAATTCTTCCGAGCCAAATAATTTTATACTATGCTAACGCTAGGCATTATCCCATTTGGAGGGTATGCTCTTATTATTATTCCATTCCAATATTCGTATGAATTACCTTGCTGATCACCAACCAAACCGAAATAATTTCCGTTGTTTGTAACTGTATATGTATTAGAAGGATTTTGTCCTAATTCACTGCCATAGTTTCCTAAAGTTGTTGAAAGGAACATTTGTGCTATTCCATTGTGTACTACTACTCCTACCAACACCCACATATCGTTCCAAATTCCGGTATCTGGAGGAGCATTCCATGAAGTCCAGCTAGCGGTTGAAGCAATCCCGTACCATCCGCCCCCATCTCCAACTCTAGCCAATTGTCCAGCTCCACTAGAATTAACTAAGAAAAATATATCGTTAAGTCTGTTCATATAAGTATAATACTCTATTATCATATTTTCAGATTGCCCATTCGCAACTGTATATAAATAAGAGCCAAGTGAATTTAAAGCATAAAAAGCATTTGTTCCAAAAGGAGATCCTGCTGGGGCTGATGAAGTTTGCCCAGATGTACCAGAAGTAGTCCAACCACTCAGAGAATAACCAGGGAAATAATTTAAAAATACATTTGCTCCATTATCGTATTCTCCATAAGTAG
>JAPDLT010000026.1 GCA_025920435.1 Candidatus Rehaiarchaeum fermentans | reverse complement strand
AAAGTCCCACCAGAGTTAGTAAACAGAGTAAGAGGTCTATTTGCTCACTTATCACCAGCAGATAAGAATAGGATTATGACTTATGCTGTTAACTATCTCACACTCCCAAACGTTTTACAATGGTTGAAACAAAAGAATAATGATGCATTCACTGTTGTTGTAAATCACCCTAATGGAATAAACTTCATACGCAACTTCATAAAATTTATACTCAGAAATCTAAAAGAAATTTTAGGTGTGTAAAGTTGTCAGAAGAGAAACTTGCTAAGAAGAAAGACTTAGAGCAATATGAAACGTTAAGCGCATCAGACATTGATAAAATAGCATTAGAAGAAATGGAAAGACAATTAATAGAAGAACTCATAGAACAGGGATTAAAATTAGACGAATCTGATTAGGTGTGTAAAGTTGTTAAATTGGCGAGCATTCTTTGCCACAGTACTAAGAGAAACCATAGCACCAGTGCTCATTAACGTTACACAAGAGCAAATAAGAGACTACTTTCTCAGTGAAAAGTATGAAAAGTTGAGAGAATTAGAAATTGATGAAGCAGTACAACCATTCCACACACTACTAAAACCACTCTATGCAACAGCACTTGAACAATATGACAAAAAACACTTACTTATTGGGTTTTCAACATGTCCAAAATGCAAAGCAGCACAAGAAGAACTACATGGTGAAATACTAAATGGGAATGTAGAAGTGATGCTAATTGATGAAGATCCACTTGGTTTAGCACTAGCAAAAGACTTAGAGTTAGACTCTTTGCCAGTAATAGCAGAAGTGAAGAAAGTTGGGATAGGCAAAGTACAAGTTACTGTTAAAGACATAGACACTGGAAATGTGATAAAAGAAGCAGTTTTTGAAGATACTTTTCCATGGGGAGTAGGAGAAGAGAAGAAACAATCAGAGGGTAAGCAACAACAAGAGCAAAAAGAAGAAAAATCTTCTTAAGTAAAAGAATTATTGTTGTTATGAATCTATTTCTTTCTACTTCTTCCCTAATTTACCCTAGAAATTGCCTGAAGAAGTCTGTTCCACTGTATCTTCTCTTTCCACCAGATTCTATATTTGCTACTGCAGCCTTGCACTCTTCAGCAGCCTTCTTAAAGTTTGTTAATACATTACCAAAATTACCAGGCTTGCTGTTTTTTAGTTTTGAAGCTACGCATGCTCTGTATGCGATTAATTTTCGGCTGAAAGTTAAATTGTATATTCTTCTATTCTGTACTAATCCTAAGTATGCCACAGCAGGCTTGTTATTGAATTGTCCATAGTCTGTTTTTTGCGGATGCCTGACAACTATTTCACGTGGGATTGCTACTTTTGTCATATTTGTATGTATTGTTGGCAAATTTATAAATATTATGGTTCTTGAAAGGCTTTTATGGCGGTTCTACTCCCTTTAACACATGGCAGAGGAGAAGAAGAAAAAAGAGGAAGAAGAATATGAGGAGGTACGAAAGATGAAAGAATTAGCTGAAAAAGAAGCTATGAGAGATGCGTGGGAGAGATACAAGAGAAGGCATTTGAAATAGAAGGTAGTTCTATCTACCTCTTTTTTCTTACTCTAGTATAATAACCGGGTGTCCTTACCCGGTATAATAACCCGGTGTTAAATCAATTAACTGATCTTCTAACCGGGTTCTGTTACCCGGTATCCTAACCCGGTGTAATAACCCAGTGTTAAGTGGAATCTGTTTTTCAATAACCGGGTTTACAAACCCGGTATCATAACCCGGTCTTACAATACAACCCGGTATCATAACCCGGTTACAGACTGTGTATCATAACCCGGTTAGCTAACCCGGTGAGAAACCGGGAGTAAGCTTTAAATGCTTTTTTTTGTACAGGTTTGCAGAAGGTGGAGAGGTGTGTCACAGCAACAAGATGTAAAGGTAGAATATGTAGAACTCGTTGAACCTCTAGGTATTACTTATAGGATGTATGCATTTAAATGCAAGTACTGTGGACGAGTTTTGTATAATATTAATGACCCAAAACCTGTAGAAAAAAATGCTAAGAGACACCTAGACTCTCATAAGGTAAAATATGATAGTATAACAATCGGTTGGTTTGATGTTGAAACTTAAACTTGGTTGTTTTTTAAAACTACTTTTTCTCGCAAACGATAACATCACTGTTGCGAGGTGATTCAAAGCATTTGTACTTCTTCTCCAGTCTCTCTCTCACTGATTTGCTTTCAACACCATGCAACTTAACTATCACTTTCTCAAACTCATATACTTTGTCATCAGCAACAACATCCTTCTCACAACCACCACAATCAACTTTCAACAGATAAGGCTTTTCAACCATCTCTACTATTTCACTTATCGTCACTATATCATCAGCAGTTTTCTTTCCAACAGTAACATTCATCAATCTAGCTTCTCCGTCAAATGTGTTTTTCTGAACGTTTTGCACCAGTATATCAAAGTCAATTGGGTTTTGCTCAAATGCATAAACGTGTAAAGCACCTGTCTTCAAGAAGAATAATGTACTCTCTCCCATAGATGCACCAATATCAACCACATCTTTTCCTTTAACATTAAAGAAGTCATACTCTCTTCTGTTAAACACTTCTATTGCCTTCCACATTTTTGTTGGCATATATCCTAACACAACAGTACCAATCTTATCATCGATGAAGTACACATTCCCATCACCACCCCACTTCCAGCCTAACATTGATAAAGCAACATCCATGTGATTGCCACCAATAACCTCATTGTTGTTATAGTATAGTCTGTTAAACCAAGTAGTGAAGGCATAAGGATCTAAAGGAACGTAAAAGTAATCTACAGTCAAGATAGTCTCAACCACGTAGTAAGGCAAATATGTCTCAAAGCCTCTTGCAAATACAACACGTACTGGTCTCACCATGTCACGATGCTTTCTTATTTCATCACAATTCATGAAGAATTTTTCACAATTTGGCATATAGTTGATTGAGTTGTTCACACTTTTTAATCTCATAAATAAAAAAGAGTCAAATCAGACCAAAAAATCTTTTAGTTAAACCAAAAACTCACTGTACCTTGTTGTGAAGGTATTAGAGTGACAAAAACAAAATGTGTTTGTGTTGTGTAAGTGTTTGACATGTTATTGCTAAACTGTGGTTCAAATGTTGGTCCAACTGGTTGCCCCATGAATGGATCATAATCTTGCA
>JAPDLT010000025.1 GCA_025920435.1 Candidatus Rehaiarchaeum fermentans | reverse complement strand
TTCAATCTTATCATACAATTCATCTGATAAGTAAGGTAAAGTATCGTATTCACAACCCTCACAATCCAATTTTAGGAGAGAAATTGATGAAATTTTAAAATCATTAACAATCTTCTGAAGAGAAATACTCTTAACCTTAATAACATCAAATTCAATACCTTTAGTTATCTCACTAATAGGCTTTAATGAGTTTGCGTTGGGATTACTTTTTGAAGCATAAAATTCCATCTCACCCTCTTCTCTAGCAAATGCGTAAGGTAAAAGAACTATTTTATCTTCTAGGTTGTTAATTTCAATATTTTCTTTTGCCAATTCGAAGTTTTCTGGAAAGGGTTCAAGTGCTATAACTCTTTCAGCACCATTCAATGCGAAATAAATTGAAGAATCCCCATTATATGCTCCGACATCAATTACAGTGCCATGAAACCTTTCACCATAAACCTTATCTATAAAGATCTCTAAAATATGTACAAGATCGATTTGAATTTCGCGTCTAATTTTGATGCAAGGGCTTTTAGATTGATAACATAATGTAATCTTTTCTGAATTATCTGCTATTGTCCAACCAGCATCTAATAGTTTTTTAAGAAAATAATATACGGTAATAGAGTATGGTACATTAATATTAATGTAATGTTTTTCGTTCTTTACTATAACCTTAATAGGCCTTTGTTGTTTGCCTAGCATTTTTAGAATCTCATTCCTAATTACACTAAACACTATTTCATTACTATTGATAGTATAACGTCTAGCTAATTTGTTCATCTCCATAAACATTCTGAAGTAGTCTAATATGTTCATGCTTACTCTTTATTTGCTCTTTAATAAAAAAGCTTTACTACTGTAGCTAATAACATTATTTGAAAATTAATCAAAAGATTTGGCAAATAGATTTTTACCAAGAAAAATATTATCATTAAAAGTTGTTCTAATTTATTTTTTAAGATATGTTTGAAAAAATTAACTTTATTATTAGTTAATAAATCTAGATTACGTAAAGCCTTTAATTCGATTATTAATTAGTGGTTAAGTGTAAATGTATTGATTTGAATTACTTTGTTAAGTTAATATTTTTACTTATTCTCAAAATTCGTGTAGTTTGTGGTTAAAGTCATTGTTAGAGATAAGTTATAGGGTTAGTATTCAGGGATATTTCACTAAGAGTGTAATTTCTAATTCTCCTCTCTTTTTACTTTTCATATTCTCTCTTTTATTTGGTTTAGGTGATTTTTCGATATGATTAGCTGGGTTCTCGTCGTATGGAGTGTTAATAAAGCAAGTTTTATATCGACGCATGAATGTTTTTGGTCTTTCAGATAGCGTCTTCTCAAGGGATGAAGTTGTCATAGTTGATTACTAATTTCTGTAGTACCTCAATTCCATAAATGGGAAATTACTTTATTATCGATGTGATAGTGTTGTGTGTGATGATTGTAAGTGTTTTCCGTAAGACTGATTGACTATTCTAGTGTAGTATAGAATTTGGTGTTTCAGACTAGAATATTTGGGGTAGTAATAGCTGCTAAAGCTTTAAATGTTGTCATTGTAGGTATAGTTATTGTGTAATTATTCTGTAAAACAATTTAACAGAGTTAATATTTTTCCAAATATCTTGTTAGGTTTAACTTTCGTGATTGCTGCTCTACTAATATTTTAGGCGTAATAATAGAAAAAGACGTAGTTGTGATATAGAGATTTGTGCAAAGAGAGAGTCTGCAATAGATCGTTAGTTTCTTTTCATCTACTTAATGTGATTTTTAGTATAATATCAGTGAGAGTTGTTACTACGGTTACTTATCTGTATCGGAACACAATGTCTCGATTAAAAATCACGTAATACTTCTTTTAGTATAGACGTGATTTCGATTAATTCACAAGTTACCTAAAGCTTTTAAGATGCAAATTGGAAAGAGATAAACATTGAGCGTTAATCTCCTATACTATTTAGGCTATTATTTAACCGCAAGTGCAACACTATAGAATTTAAAATAAGGTAATGCGAAGTTTCATTTTTCTAAACATACGATTAATATCAACTAAATTGCGCGAAGGGCAGTTCTTCTGTGTATGACAAAAGTAGATATAAGACTGTGAAAGAAAGTAAGGAGTGTAAGTACTATTTTGAAGGAATTTAACATAAGTGAACCTTACTTAGATATAAAGGGAAGTAGTTTGACGTAATTGATGATGATGCAATTTCAAAGTTTAAAATAGTTAGAATAGAATATACTACTAATATTGGAGGAAATATGATAGGGACAAGGGATGAGTTAATAGATAAGTTAAAAGAGTATGGTTTTAGAAAAATAAGGGTTTATAAGCCTAATGAATATGATTTACATTATCATGGGACAATAGAAGCTAGAAAATGAATTATTTACGAGGTCAAAAGGAAAAAAGGAAAAAGTAATATTATAATACCATTTTCCACAAAAAATTCTTAAATGTTTAATGGTGTTGCTAGGTTGCTAACGTACGTGCAAGCTATTAGTGTGCATTTGTCATTTTCATCGCATTCGTATATACCATACCCTGATTGGCATCTTAGTGTTTTTTGTATTGTGTAGTATTTTCTCTTGCTAGACATTATAATTATCTTCTCAATTCTCATATATAAATCTTTATTAAAGAAATAGGATTAATGTGGTTTTTTATTTTATCTTTTTGACTGAATGTTTTTTAATCCCCAAGACGGGACTCTGAGTATTAGGTGCTGAATTCGTAGAGCAGAGAGAGTTGTTTTGTATGGTAGTAGTTGTTTATGCAAGTTGGCTTTCGTAGGATCATGAGTTGGTTAAACGGGTTTTAATTTATCTTCGAAAAGCTTGATGGTGTTAATTAAGTTGTTATTAGATTAAATTTATATTGGAATAAGTCTATAATTATAAATGTGATAAAATGGCTCAAACAGAGGTAGAAAGTACGCAAAAGTACTTACCCATATTAAGGGTAACTCTTGGATTCATGTTCTTCTCAGCGTTTATGAGAAGAGTAATAAATGTTCCGGCAAAGCTAAATCCAAACTCTAGTCAGTATGTGGGAGGGAAATTGATTACTTTCATTCCTCACGCGTGGGGACCAATAAAAGGGATTTTAATCTCAACGCTTCAAAATCCAGCGTTACTTTACGACTTCATAATTCTTTTCACGGCGTTAGAAGCGATATTTGGCTTGTTCTTGATTGTAGGATTTTTAACGAGGTTATCTGGTCTGGTAGTGGCTTTACTAGCGTGGGGAATAGGAGCTG
>JAPDLT010000024.1 GCA_025920435.1 Candidatus Rehaiarchaeum fermentans | reverse complement strand
CCTCCTAGACACTAATGGTCTCCTTAATACATAATATAAAATAACAAAATCCACTGCCATCATTCCTATTATATAAGCCAAGATTGCAAATTGCGTAATACTCATACTATAAATTACGTTTTTAGTACTATATAAATTTTTATCAAAAATAGTAATTTATTAAAAAGATATAATTTCATTTGTTTATCATTACAAAAAACAAACGAAAGCCCATCTACCAACATTCCGTAAAAGTAGAGGATTTCCAACTATCAGACACTCTAAATAAAGCTTTGACGTACCAACATTACTTTTGAAGATGAGATTACGCATATACTTCAGAACCAGTTTATCTTTTAAGCAACTCCAATCAACGAGATTCTAGTTAAACCAGAAAGAGCCCCTATACATCTAAAGAAAAATGATGATGATGAATAATAAACATATATATACTCTTCTTCTAGTATCTTTTAATGTGAAGCTATTAGTATACGCAGCGCTTCTGTTAAGTGTTATTATATTAGCCTCCTTTTTAACTAATGCTAGCGTTATCTATTACTATCAAGGAAATGTTAATTTTACTACTACTAAAGTACTAACTCCAAAAGGCTACAGTAATTCTGCTTATGGAACTTCTTCAACCTCTTCAGTTACATCATCTAACAACGTTTCAATTAATATTAGAAACCATTTTCCACCAAATGGCCCATTCTATATTAACGTTTTAACCTTTTATGTTAATCCCGGCTCTAAACTATACATAATCCCCCTATTCTATAACATTTCAAGAGTTAATGCTTCTAATAGCAATTTAGCATTTAGTAGTATATCACTAAACATAACATCACTTAATACCAAATATAATGTAACACTAGTAAAGAATGGAATGCCTCTAAATCATACTTTTTCCATACCTCTTACTCAAAATTTCTATACTGTATATGTAACTTGGAAGCTGCAAAATAATATTAGCAGTAATTATAGCTATACTGCTAAAATATTGCTTATGATAGTAGTACAAAATAAAGGTGCTAATTATGTATATTTCTGGAGTATTAATATCTTTAGCAGTAGCAGCAATAAAAGAGCAACTCCAGCCCCATATTACTACATAAAAGAGTATAGTACTGTTAACGTTCAAACTACCATTAATATAATAAACTCATTATATGCATGATTTAGAGAGAGAATATTTCAATAATAACTTGGAAGTTTTTCAAAATGAAAATATTTCCAAATTTCTTGAATGTTTTAACCTTTAAATATGCATTTACTTCACTAGAAACTTATTATTAGCCCCATAAAGTTAGTCATGATTTTTCTAACTGGTGATATTGATCATAACTTCTTAATAAATATATGGTTCAAATTTAACTAATTTAATTTTATTTTTGGGCAAAAAAGTAAGCACAATAGACTGAAAAGAGAATCAACTACTCTTCCCATAAAGTAGAAAGTGTATATATGGATTATGTTTAACATTAGAATTTTTTGGAAAAATTTTATATAGACAAAAAGAGGAAAGAGAAAGCGAGAGGGAAAAATGAGTAAATTTAAACTAAGCAAAAAACTACTAATTCCCTTGCTGGCTATATTGGTTATAGCACCAGTAATTACTGCAGACGTAATATACTACTATCAAGGAACTATTAACGTATATACTACATCTTCACCGATACAACTAGCAGTAGGTCCAAACGGTGATCAGAAATTACCATCAGGAACAGGTTATTATATTTATGTTACCACTACTTCTACAAGTTTTACTGCTAACATAAACATTACAAACGCATCATTAGCTTACTTCTACCAAGCAGTTACCTTAACAGTTAGTAAGACTGCTAATATCTACTTTAGTAACATTACTTACAACGGTAATGCTAATTATATAAACAATATGTGGTTAGTAATAACAAACACATCATACAATAAACAAATACAAATAATATCCAATGGTAAGATAGTTCAACCCACGACTGCACTTACACTATCTCCCGGTACTTACTATATTGGAATAGTAGTACAGCCAGTTACACCACTACCAAAACCTAGTGCAAACTCAATAGCCACAATAACCGTATACTTATCAGACAACGTAATATCGTCAACTGCAGTACCATTACCACCCGGCATATGATAAAGATAAAATTTTTTAATAATTTTTTCTCAAAAGTTATTGTAATTTTTTTTAAAAAAACTTAGGTTCTACTTTAGGTTATTTTAACTATTTCGTTAAATTAACTACTTGGCTTTTGCATAATATGTGTTACTAGTCCCAAGGCTAGTCTCTTTATGCACTTTTATCTGTTACAAATTTTTGTTAAATTGTTTTTACAAATAAGTTTGTTTAGTAAGAGTAAGGTTGATAAGACTTAAACTCTACAACATTTTTAGTTTTTTATTTCTAAAAATTGTTTATAATAAGGTTTATAATCTAGTTATATGAATTATTATTGCAATGTCAATAATAGATGAGGCGAGGAAAGGAGTAGTAACGGATGAGATGAAAGAGATAAGCAAATTGGAAGGTATTTCAGTAGATAAGGTTAGGAGGAGAATATCTGATGGTAAGATAATGGTTATTAGAAACGTTAAGAGGCCTAGTAGAAAATTAGTAGCAATAGGTAAGGGTTTGAGCACAAAGATAAACGTGAATATAGGCACTTCTAGTGAGGTAGTAGATCTAAACATGGAATTGGAAAAGGTTAAGGTTGCCAATAAGTGGGGGGATACTTTAATGGATTTATCAACTGGTGGAGATTTAGATGAGATAAGGAGAAAGATAATAAGAGCTTCTGATTTACCAGTTGGCACAGTATCAAGTATTTATTGAATCGTTTAAGAAGAAGTCTGGAGGGGCTTATTTTACTGAGAATGACCTTTTGAATACTGTTGAAAGATGGAGTAGCATTCATGACAATACATGCTGGTATAACTAAGGAATTAGCTATTAGGGCTTTGAAGAGTAAGAGGATAATTCCAATAGTTTCAAGGGGAGGGATATGATAGCTGGATGGATGATTCACAATAACTCTGAAAATCCTTACAGAAAAACTGGGATTATTTATTGGAACTCTTTAAAGAATACGATGCTGTAATATCATTATAAGAGCTGGGGCCATTGGAGACGCTCACGACGAATTTCAAATTATAGAGTTACTGGAAACTTCTAGGTTAGTTAAGAGTTCTTTAGAAAAGGGTGTTCAGGTTATGGTTGAAGGTCTTGGCCACGTGCCATTAAATGAAATATCTTGGGATGTTAAATTAATGAAGAAGTTGACCAATTATAATTTAGGAGCTATATTATATACCATTTGCGTTTAATGGTAATAAATACTCTTTACTTTTGATTTTGATAACATATATAATCTTGATAGGCAATGCTTATATAGACAACAAAGAAATTTAATTTTAAAATGATATCACTAGTCATTCCGGCATTTAATGAGGAGAGAAGAATTGGAAAAACGTTGACTACAATACGTTCTTACTTACCTGATTCAGAAATACTAGTAGTATTTGATGGTAA
>JAPDLT010000023.1 GCA_025920435.1 Candidatus Rehaiarchaeum fermentans | reverse complement strand
CACGTTTAATTAAGTAATAAATATATTTCGAATCTTTTGATTTAGTTGGATCAATTATTAACCAATCCATTGCTTCTTCCAGCCATTTAAACATACGCTTCACATCATAATACGAACTAACTTTTCCTGGCTTTATAGATATACTGAATACGAGCCTTTCTAAAATGCGCGCGATTAATTTCGAGTTATCATTGATTATAAAATATATTTGATATTGATTGTCATCACGAGAACTTAAATTTTCGATTAATTTGTTTATTTGCTCATATACTTTATTTTGAAAATTAGAAACGTATTCTAACCCTTCTTTTCCTAACGCTTTCTTGTAATTTAAATATTCAAACTTATATGGCTTATAGTCGTCAAATACTTTGGACAAATAATAATTAAACCAGTTTAATAATCTAAGAGAGGTATTTATTGAAACAAGGTCTTCCACTAAGTTCACATCATGCCAACCTAAAATTCGATCCAATCTGCTTTCTCTATTTATTTTGTCTTTAACTTCAAAGAAATTTTTCTTTAGCTCATATGCTTGTTTTTTAACTAAATCTACTAACATATTCATACTATATGCAAAATGAATAAGTATATAAATATTTGATATTCAGTAATAGAAATAACACAATTTAATTTGGCTATATATTTTCACTGTTTATACGAATCTATGCTAAAAAGCTTTCATTATGTTACTTTTGATTATCAAGATATAACTTAATTAATGTAATTGTCAATATTCATTCTAAAAATATGCCAACTTTAAATTCAAAACTTCAATATAAATTTAATAAATAGCCTTTAAATCTATGAGATGGATCTTTATTTTGCATGTCTCGAGCTTCTAAATCTCCTTCTTTTACTTCATAAAATACCATTCTTAAATTAATTTCTTTAAGACCGATTCTCTTCCTTACAAATTTAACAAATTCTTTTGGTGTTAAATTCATTACATCTTTATTAAACACTATCATTTTACATCCCCTTTCTTTAGCTCTCTCAAGAAGATCTTTATAAATTATTTCAAATAATTTCTCCTTTCTCAATCCACGATTTCCTTCAACAGAATCTACTAAGAAAATATTATTTTCAATATAGCAAATAGCGCTGCCTAAAGTTTTTCCTCCTAAACTATATTTTATTAATACGAATCTATTGTCCTCACAATAATCTAATATTTTTGGACTCCTCGGCAAATAAACGCATGCTATTTGTTCTCTACTATCATATTCTAATGGATTTTTAGTTACTACACTTTCGAATATTAATGGGCTTCTAGGAATGTTGTTTTTATTTGCATAGTAAATAACGCTATTTATTTTATCGTTATCTAAACTTCTTAATACTTCAATTACTTTTTCAAATTCACCATTTTTTATCAGTGGAATAATTTCTTTAAGCTTATTTTTGTATTTACTATTAAATTCGATTCTTGCTTGTTTAATTATTTTTTTATCTACTATTTTTGATAAATATTCTACTGCTTCTTTTTCTTTCTTCGGATCTTTAGATCCTATTATAGAAATTACTAAGAAATTATAAAGTTTATTAACATCTTCTTCAGTTAGAGATAAAATCTCCTTATCTACTAATGAATACAATTTTTGAGAAGTACGCTTTGAATTTTTAATCATATTAACTAATTTTTCTCTATATTCTTTTGGCAATGATAACAACTTTTGCGCATCTTTTAAAGAATCTATCTTTACTTCATAAATTTTGTTTAAGTAATCTAAAATAATTTCACCATATTTTTTCATTCCATAATTTTTAATATCCTCTTTAATTAGTGGAGGTAATTCATTTCCATATCTCAAATACAGTAATGCTACATCTAAATCTTCTTTGTCTTTAATTATATTTTCTAAATTTTCTTTTCTAATTTTTTCTATATCTTCTGCATTTAAAATTTTGACCGCGTAAATGCCTACTTTTTCAATCAAATTGCATGCAACTAAAACACTATTTACTTCATTAAGGTATGATGAAAGAGAATATAGGAAAAACGCAGTATCTTCAACAGCTTCTGGTTCTTTATATTTATTTAAAATGTCTACTATTTTTCTAATTACTTTTTCATCGAAATTATATTTAGAAATTTGTGCTATTGTATTTATTATTGTGTCTTGTATTATTTCTTTATGTTTCTTTAGAACATCTAATACTTCATCTAATCTTAAAGCTTTAGCTGCAAACTCTATACTTTGTGGCTTAAAAGAAAGAAATTGATTATCACTACTTGCAATATTTGAAAGAGCTGCTACTACCTTTTCAACAAACTTACGATTAAGTCTTTCATACTTTTCTATTGTATTTAGCGCCTCGATTATAGCATTTTTCTCTCCTCTAGCTTGTTCTGCTATTATTTCTAAATAATAAAGCATTCTGCTAGCTGTAGTTCCATTGTAATTTTCAACAGAATTTAATAATTTCAGTACAAGTTCTTTATCTTTAGTAAGTAATCCTATGCTTGATATGCTATCAATTATCTTCCTCAAATTTCTTCCCAAGTACTTTGATGTGAATTTAATTATATGTTCATCTGACAGAAGTTCGATTAAATTATAAATCTTTTCTCTTGAAAAATAAAACTCATAAGAATAATTATTGAATATCCATGCTACTTTTTCTGCAGTATCACCTTTATACTTAAAGATTGTAGATATTATACGTAATAAGGTATTATCCTCTTTTATATGTCTAGCTATTTCTCCCATTTCAAACGCTATTTTCTTAACACTCTTTTCAGAATAATTAGAATTCAAAAATTCTGAAGATAAAGCTTTTAATATATCTGTCCCATTGCTATACTTAGCTATTTTAATAAATGATTTAATTAACGTATTCGAAGTATTGCTAGAATACTTAGTCAATAAATTTTGTACTTCGTTAGGTGAAAACGACTTTATAATTCTTACAATTTCATTATCTTTCGTGGAAGATTTAATTCTAACCAATGAATTAAAAATTTCTTCAGCTAGATTTTCGGAGTATCTATGAATTATATTATTTACTTCTTGTTGTAAATCAGTGTTACCTTTCAATAGTTCTTCGAGTTTTTCATTCATAGCGAAAGTATTATACTTGATTGAACGTTATTCCTATTTATTTCTTTCCTTTTGTATCTATAAAATTGTTTAAGATTACATAAACTAAGGAGACAAATCAATATACATACCAAAATGTTGGCTGCTAAAAAAGGCAGCTTGATATAAAGGCGGCAGTGATAAAAGAGAAAGTAATTAATAAAAGTAAAATATTCTCAGGAAATTACTTAAATAACATAAACACTTATGGCGTATTTTGGATAAATGACTATTACGATGAGTCGATTAAAAAAAGGAAATATGAAGAAAATTTATTTTTTGGGCAAAAAGGATAAAAGCAAGAAATGACTATTTGGTCCGTAAAACTATTTATTCAGTTACTGCTAAAATAAACGCTGAAGGAAATACTATAATACTATTATTCTATTAAACTATGACCATAACGTTAAGATCATTACTAATAACTACTACGCTGTTAAATTAAATGTCGAAAGCAGGGATCCTAAAAACTTCATAAGAAAAGCAAAAAAGGATGACGTTTTTGCGATTGTTGCATTAATTGATACTATTTTAAGAACTTCAAAATATCTTGGTATAAATAACATCGATATTTCTTATTTAAAAGAATCTAAAAATAGAGAGCTTTTAGAAATAACTGAGAAAGCTCTTAAAGTACTTTCT
>JAPDLT010000022.1 GCA_025920435.1 Candidatus Rehaiarchaeum fermentans | reverse complement strand
GCACTTATACAAGGCCAAAATCCACAAGTTATTATTAATCAACTTTCAGCATTAGCAAATACTAATAATCCATACCTTAATGGATTAAGCACTTACATTAATAACATCGTGTCAGGATTCTCGCCAAGCAATTCATCACAGGCAGTACAAGTACAATATAATCAAACAGTCGCAAATTATCTGCTGAACAATGATTATGCAGATGCAATAGCTGCAGCACCACAATATGCCCCTTACATCATAGCTTTAGCACAAGAGCCAGGAGACACCTTTACAATGAAGATGAATGGATTACTCGGCTCTTTATATTATTATGCTGTAAAAGCATATGAGGCTTTAAAAAACGGAGATAAGAATGCTGCAATACAGTATAAAGAACAAGCAAAATATTACTTAAATCTCATCAATGCGCTAAACACGATAACTGGTCAAAACTATACACAAAGCGGAACGTATAGCACTGCAATTAATGCTTTAAACGCAGTAATAAACGTAGTAGGTGATGCTGCAGTGGCCGTAGCACCATCAGTACTTTCTTCTAGCACAACAACGCAAAGAGCACAGCCACAACTCTTATAAGATGAATAAAATAGAATAATTATATACAAAAGGTGATAGAAGACGGGATTCCTAACGAATTTCTTACAGACAACATTTAACACGGCACTTGGAATAGTAATAGGCGCTGCAGTACTAAATATCTTGTTTGACGCAATTATGGCAGCAGCGCCAAACTCCGTTTTCCAGCAAGCTTCTCAGTTACTATCTTACATTTCTGGGATAAGCATTATCTCATTCCTAGCTGGACTGACAAATAATCCATTTTTTGGCGCTGTAGTAAATGGGGCAGCAGCACTGGGAACAATATCTGGAATATCAATCCTATCAAACCTTTCCTCCTCAACACAAACCTATGCGCAAACCGTGTTTATAGTAGCTTATGTTACATATATCTATTCCAATGCGCTTTTCTTCTTTGTCCACTGGATTCCACTAATGGTTCAAGGTTCAATCGTAGCGCCAGTTGTTTTAGTATTTGACGATGTTGTAACAAGTATATTTTCAATAGCAGAAATTCTATACATACTGATGGCATTAGGTTATCTACCACAAGGCGTATAAAAGATAAAAATATTTTTTACCTTTCTCTCTCTATATTTTTAGATGAGAAGTTATTCAGACTATGTTGAAAGATTAAATGAGATTATAACAGAAGCGAAAAAGATAATCGAGTATTATAAAAGCATAAATGATCCATGGATAATGAGAGAAATAGAAAAGGTTGAAAAAAGCATAAACCTAAACGTTCAAATAATGGATGAAAAAGAGTTTAGCAAGGATTTATTATACATTCCACAAGGATATAAAAGCGTAAAGGAGTATCTTGAAGCGCATAAAAACGATGACCCACATGTAGTACTTGAAGAAATAAAAAAAGTACTTGAGGGTGCATCAAACTATTGTTTTAAACTCTGGTCATACTTTTATGAAGTTCTACCTAGAAAAATTAATCTTATAAACCTTCCTTCTCATCTGTCTATGAAGGATTTTGCCTTTTACATACATCTTGGAGCTCTTAAACAGAAAGGTGAGAAAGAAAAGGCAGAGCGTTTAGAAAAGGCAGTAGATGAAATAATGCCAGCAATTGACAAGCTCGAGAAGAAAATTAGTAATTATTTAAATGAAGTTACTGAAAACGGCTTATGTGGTAACGGTGGAAGGAGTAAGCTAATCGCTGAGTTAGGTTTTCATTTTCTGGATCAGCCCGAGCTTGAAGAACTCTTAGCAGGAGATCATGTGCCAATTATTGGTGATAAGATTGATGAAAAAGCGTTTAAAGATGAATCTTCTCTTCGTAAGTACTATTATTATATGATGTGGATCTTTTCTGATAGACTTGAGAAGACTATAGAAGCCTATAAGGATGAGATAGATAGACAGCCTCCTCAGATTAATATGAGAGATATTATTGCATATTTATTCGAACTACGTAATAAAGCGAGGGAAAAATGGATGATAGTATATGACTACTATGTGAAAACTGGTTTGCTAAAGAAAGTAGAAGATGAAATAGGAGCTGAGTTGGAAAGAAGAAAGAGAGTTAGGGAAGAAGTTCAAAAAGAATTAATAAAGGAATTAGAAAAAATTTTTGTATCTTCATGAAATAGGGAAGTATAGTACTTGTTCTTGTGTCTCACCGCTGGCGTATCTAGTATTTCTGTTGCCTGGTGCTAATGCTGGTGCATTAGGTCCCATTTGTGGTTGGTAGTTTGGTGGGTTTTGGTTATTAGGTATGGATGGTGGAGGAGGTAAAGGTCCTCCAAGTATAGGTGACTCTGGCTCAGCTGGTGTTGATAAAACTGTTGTGCCTTGTTGTTCTTCTTGCACTCCTTGTTGTGGTATTTGTTGGCTAACCTGTGGTGTTTGTTCTTCTGAGGCCAGTTGTTCTGCGTAGTCCAATAAATAACTAATGTCATTGTTACTCGCAATTGAAAAGATCACTGGTAATGCAGCAGCAGATGGAACTAATGTATCATAAAGTTCAACTATTTTAGGCAATCTTTTTTGTTTCGCATAATTCTGAACTTCTTGTACTTCATCTTGCAGTCTCTCAGCGTAATCTCCTAGTAGACTTCTGTATTCTGGCAATATTTCATCTATTATTTCTTTCAAACTTTCTATGGCGCTTTCGAATTCTGTGTCAGTTATTTGCTTCGCCTTTAGCTTTTTCATTAAGTCATCTAATACCACGCTGATTATCGAAAACTTGACTTCTGGCCTTTCTAGTTCATCTACTGATAATCCAGTTATTTGTGATATCTTAGTTAAGTTATCACTCTTTAATGCATTAAGAATATCTAATGCGTTATCTGGTGTTATCTTGTTCAAGGCATCAGCAAGTGTTGGATCTATTAAACTGAAGTACTGTCTTAGCCCTCTTACTGGGTCTTTCTTTATTTCATCTAGAACGTTTTTCAAAGCAGGGAGTGTATTTGCTAGTTCTTTCACGTTACCACTCTTTAATGCACTTGTAAGTTGTGTTTTTAGATCAGCAGCATCCTTTGCTATAAATTCCGCAATATCTTTTAATGTCACGTTACCGCCAAAACGTTTTACAAAGTCTAATGTATCTGCTAACAGTTTGTCTCTAATCAGCTTATTCCCAATCTTTGCGGAATCTAGTATCGTTGAAACTACTTGCTCCGGGTTGGCCTTCAATAGTTCTGTCAGCCTGGAATCTACAAATGCTCTAGCATCATTTAACAACTTATTTACATCAAATACGCCATTCTTTATCTCATTTTCAAGGAATGTCTTCAGCGAATCTTTCCCGATTACGTTGGTTAAATCACCAAGTCCTTTACTCAATTGATCTAAAACCGAGTTTGCCAATGTATCCTTAACATCATTAACAATTTTTGGTAGATCTTTCTCTGTAAACGCCAATAAATCATTAAATGTTGCTTTTGGATTGTTCTTTATAAAGTTAAGTAAGTCCGTTGTGAGCTTACTTTTTACTAAATCATTATTGATCTTCAGCATATCTTCAATAGTTGCAACTGCTTTGTCTGGGGAATCCCTCAAAGCTTCATCAACTTTACTCTTTATAACATCGCCTAAGGTTCTTGCTATGGTGTCTAGATCTGGTGTTGGAGATTTCTTCACAGCATCTAAAATTGCTTGTTCTACAGAGTCTTTTCCAAATAATTTCGAAAACGCATATAATTCTTTATCAAAATCTTCTCCAAGTATTTGCCTAGCGGTATTAATGATGTCAGAAAGTCTGTACTTTAGCGATAAGTTTAGTACATTACTTTCTGCGCTTTTTACTGCTTCTTCTGACCTTGGTACTGCAATTAAAGACT
>JAPDLT010000021.1 GCA_025920435.1 Candidatus Rehaiarchaeum fermentans | reverse complement strand
AAGTACTCCAATGCTTATACCAACTGCTGCTTGGGGATTTCTTTTGAAAAACGTTTGAGCTATATTTCCTACTGGTGCAATAGCTAGGGGGTAAGCGATGGCAGCTATTATTGAGAATATTAAGAAGAGTAAGAATTCTTGTGATAATTCTCTACCTAAGAGGCCAATGAAGGTTAGTATTGCTGATGAGTATAAAGCCACTTTTACTGTAAATTTACTAGATATATACCCTGCTAATAGTCCTAAAATAGCCATTGTGTAACCATAGGCTGATATTATAAATAATACTGAGGTTAAGGAAACGTTGAATTTAGTAGCTATTACATTTACTAATGGGGCTAATATAAACCAGCCAAAACCTATTGTAAAAATGAGGAGCCAGTATGGGACTATTCTCTTCCACATCGTAATGTTATTAGATGAGTTGTATTAAAAAGTTTGTACTGTCTATATGGCTATGGTATGAAACCATTTCAAACAGTCATAGATGTCCTCACAATAATAAGAGAAAAAATTAATAAAATATTAGAATCTAAGAATATTGTATTGGATTTTATGGAGTAATTAGCTTGAAATTATAACTATTATTTGTTTGAATTTTAAGTCATACTTGTATTTTAATTATCTTTTTATTTAGCTACAAAGCTAGAAAAAAGAAATAATTATTTAAAACAGTAAAAAAATGTATTGCATACCTATGAATTTCTCTTAATGAATGTTTTTATATATGGTTTCACCACGTAATCCCAAAATAACACTCCTAATATGCCTCCTATAAAATCTGGTATTCCATAAACGAAGAAGTACTGCCCTCTAAAATTAAAAGCCCCTGTCCTATAACCAAAAAGGTAAAGAGCGAGCATTGGTCCCCAACTTCTAGCCTCATTTATCATACCACCCGTTAGCTGAGCCTCGAAGAGCAAGAACGGCATTACATAGCCAATACCAATGGCCCACGGCGCTAAAGATTGATTATAAAATGGTGAATCTGAATCAGTAACAGCTACGACTATTAATAAAAGCAAAAACGTCATTAAAGCCTCAGCAAAAGCTCCCTTCCATAATGGAAATACTTGATTTAATTGAGAGTATAAGCTTCCTCCAGAAGGATTAAGACTGTTAGGCCAATATGCCCCCCAAAAGAATGGATTTGGGTATTCAGCAAAGAACGCTGCTCCTACCTTCGCGTAAAGAAATGGGGGAGGATCAATTTGGGCTATTACGCTACCCCAAAAGATTAATAAAACGCTTGCAGCAGCCGCAGCACCTAAAATTTGAAATATGATATAGGGTATTACATCTCTCCATTTAAGTCTTTTAGTTACTGCAAAGGCTAGAGTCACGTTTGGATTTATGTGTGCTCCGCTTATTGGACCAACTGCATAAATTGCTAAAACAGCACCAAATCCCCATGCTACCATTATAAAACCATAGTCTGGAGTATTTGTTAGTAGTGAAGCTACAATTGCACCATCACCAAACAGTACTAATATAAATGTACCAACAAATTCAGCTAAATATCTCCATAAAGACTCTTTAACTGTACCTGACAATGTTATCACCCACTTTTCTCCCAACTCATGACTCTCTTCACAGCTTCTTTCCATTTTGAATATGATATTTGTCTTGCATTTTCATCTAGTCTAGAGTCCCACAATACTGTTGTCTCCCTTTGATTTGTTATACCAATTACATCTATTTTGCTTGAATCTATATGAGCCTTTTCCATAGCAGTCTTTATGGCTAGTAATTGTGAATTCCAAATCTCCTCTGGGTTATGCTCTACGTAGCCAGGTCTAGGATAGAGTTGAGGAAACTCGTATTGCCCTACTCCTAGAACATTAAGGTCTTTATCAAACAATATTGCCCTAGCGCTAGTAGTCCCCTCGTCTAAGGCTAAAATAACCATGTCAATAAATTATAGTAAACAAGTTTAAATGTTTTTGGATGTATTTTAAGATTAAATTGGTAAGAATTTTTAATGGAAATGTATAGAAATTAATGTGTAAAAATAACTTTCTCTTTTTAAAATTGTGCATCTACCAGATTTTTTAAGGTCCTATCCTATTATATGCTTATGGAGATTAAGACAACAGTTACAGTAATTGGAGGAGGAGCCAACGGGTTATTTACTACATTAGACTTAGCATTAAGAGAAATAGATGTTATTTTAGTTGAGAGAGGAGACATAGGCTCTGGAACTTCTGGCAAGTTTCATGGTCTTCTTCATAGTGGAGCTAGGTATGCGGTAAACGATCCAGAATCAGCTATGGAATGTATTCAAGAAAATAAAATAATTTCAACTATAGCTCCTCATGCGGTAAAGGATACTGGTGGTTTGTTTTTAGGTATTACAAAAGAAGACTTAGAGTTCTCTGATCCTTTCATGAAATCGCTTGAAAAAGTGGGAATAGATCATAAAGTTCTAGATCTTAAGGAAGTAATGCAAAAAGAGCCTTATGTTAATAGAAATGCAAAAATAGCGATTTGGGTTCCGGATAAAGTAGTTTTAGGATATGATCTTTTAGCAAGTGTTTCAATTACAGCTTCATTACATAAAGCCAAGATAATGACTTATAATGAGGTTGTAGAGTTCGTAAAGGAGAATAATAGTATAAGGGGAGTTAAAGTTATCGATAGAATAAATAATGAGACTAATTTTATTAAGTCTGATATTGTTATTAATGCTGCAGGTCCTTGGGCTTTTAAGATAGTTAAAATGGCTGGAATAGAGGAAATACCCATATTACCTACTGCTGGAATAATGGTAGTGTTTGATAAAAGATTGAATAACTCAGTATTAAATAGACTGAGACCGCCTTCAGATGGAGATATTATTGTACCTTATTCTGACTCCTCAATTTTAGGGACTACTGCGACAATTGTTGAGGATATAGATAATTTTACAATATCTGAAGAGGATATAAATATGCTAATAGATGAGGGTTCATACCTTATACCTTATCTAAAGAATTTGAAACCGGTAAGAGCCTATGCTTCTGTAAGACCCCTTATGAAAACTAGTGAATCCGGGAGGGAGGCTAGTAGGGACTTCACAATTATAGACCATGAGAAAGATGGAGTTTCTGGATTGATAAGTATTATTGGGGGTAAATTTACTACTGCTAGATTGGTT
This sequence comes from Candidatus Rehaiarchaeum fermentans, assembly GCA_025920435.1. Lineage (GTDB taxonomy): Archaea > Nanobdellota > Nanobdellia > Parvarchaeales > Parvarchaeaceae > Rehaiarchaeum > Rehaiarchaeum fermentans. The sequence goes on along the minus strand of JAPDLT010000021.1, from coordinate 802 downwards.
GGTGAGAGGGTTTCTGATCTAGTATCTAATAAATTGGGCAATAAAAGTCATAGTAAGACTTCAAAGACTAGGTTGATTAGTCCTTTAGACATTGATTTATTAAGTTATGCTGAAAAAATAGGCTTACCGAAAGTACTGATTATGAATGCCTTGGGAAGGAAAGGATCGCTAGATGAGGAAAGATACAATACTTCTTTATATCTCCTTTTATCCTTAATTTCTAGGGCGAAGAAACATGAGATTTGAAGGGGAATTTTCGTCTAAAAAGCCATTAAATGAAGTAAAACAATTTTTATTAGATGCAAGTCAATTTACGAAATGTCTGCCAGGAATACAGAGTTATGAGTCTACAAATGATACTTTTAAGGCTTACTTTAAATTAGATGTAAGCCAGATGAAAATACCACATATGAGCACATTATCTGCAAATATAAATGCTAAAATAAGTGGAAATGAAAATGAGATTAGAATAAGTGGCAACGGAAGGTCAGCTGGAGTTGGAATAAAATTTAGTATAATAATGAGATTAGAGAGCGTAAAGGATAAAACAATAGTGAATTGGTTAGCTGAAATGGATTTAGGAATGCTAGCTAAACTAATTGGAGATGATGTGATGAGAAATATTATAAATAATAATATAAATTACATTATGAATTGTATGTCTGAAAAATTATAGAAACAGAAATTTATACACTTTTACTTTCTCCTCTCCCTTTCTTGAAGTACTCTCCATAATATTTTGCCAGAACCACTTTTAGGTAAGGAATCCACAAATTCTATAATTCTAGGATATTCATAAGCG
>JAPDLT010000020.1 GCA_025920435.1 Candidatus Rehaiarchaeum fermentans | reverse complement strand
TGGAAACTACAAGCTAGAGTTATTTTAGGATAAAAATTCTCTATTCCCCATTTTAAAATCTCTATTGGCTCTTTTTCCTCAAAATAACTGTTAAGTTTTTCAAGTTCCTCTTTATTTATCATTGCAAGTAAATGTGTTTAAATTTAATACTTTAGTATTTCGATATGTGCAAAATTTGCACAAATAGTTAAATATAAAACTAGCTTAGAAAACAATTGCCATAATGACCCAATTTATAGGACATGGAAGAATTAAAATAGTTGAAAGAGTAATTAGGAACTTTGGCGATTTTAATGAGCTAAATAAAATTAATGTAAGAAGGCAATTAGCTCATGAAATAATAGGAATAGCTTATGGTTTCTTCTCTCCACTTAAGGGTTTTATGACATTTAATGAAGTAGATTCAGTAGTTAAGGAGATGAGACTACCAAATGGTATTATATGGCCTATTCCAATTGTTTTTGATATTGATGAAGTAAATGGAATAAAGGAAGGTGATACAATAGGAATTACCTACATGGGAAAACCATTAGCAATAATGCGTGTTAGTGAAATATATACTTACGATAAGAATTACATGGCTGAGAAGGTATATAAAACGGGCGATGTAAAGCATCCAGGTGTAAAAAGAACCTTAAGTTATGCTAACAAATTCATAGCTGGTGATATATGGTTAATTAGAGAGCCTAAATTTAATCAACCTTATGCAGATTTTTGGTTAACTCCACTACAGCATAGAGAGATGTTTGAGAGAAAAGGTTGGAAAAACATAGTAGCTTTTCAAACTAGGAACGTACCACATACTGCTCATGAGTATTTAATTAAATATGCTTGGTTTGCAGCGAATGGAAAAGAAAGAGTTGATGAACCTAAGACTGGAATTTTAGTCAATGTAATAATAGGAGAAAAGAGAATAGGAGATTATATAGACGAAGCAATTCTCCTTACTCATAATGCCTTATCTAAATATGGTTATATTAGTAAGAGAGTTCATATGCTTTCATTTACTTTATGGGATATGCGATATGCTGGGCCTAGGGAAGCAATTCTTCACGCTATAACTAGAAGTAATTTAGGCTGTACGCACCACATATTTGGTAGGGATCATGCTGGAGTTGGTAACTATTACTCTCCTTACGAGGCTCATAAAATTTTCGATAATATTGACGAGAAGGACTTACTAATTAAGCCAATATTCTTAAGAGAAAATTATTATTGTCCTAGATGTGGAAGTATAGAAAATGAAATGTTATGTGATCATAAAGATGAGATGCAAGTGTTTAGTGGAAGCTTGATAAGGAGTATTATATTAGATGAAGTTAAGCCTACCAAAACAATCATGAGACCAGAGGTTTACGATATCTTAATTAAAACTGCTAAAGAATATGGCTTTGGAAGTCCATTTGTAACTGAAGAATATTTGGAGAAAAGGATAAGAATATTTGAATAGATGGTTAGAGATGAAAATTTATATTTGGCTTAGTGAAGAGTTGAGCAAGAAATTAGACGAGTTAGGTTTAAACTATGCTAATGAAGTTTTAGGAGGAATGAAAAGAATAGAAATCGAAGTTGAAGATAATATTGTTAATAAGATATTAGAATTATTACCTTATGTTAAGGTAGATACGTCTACAACGAATTCTATAGAGTTATTACCTAAAAGTTTTAAGAGTGAGATTCTTAAGACAATGGTAGAAAAAAGACTAGAACCTAAGCAAGCGTTATTAGAGGTAATAGATGCATTGGAAAAAAGGATAAATAGTTAGCTATAACAATCACAAAAGGCATTATAACCTAGAGTCTCGTTCCTAAGAATAAGTAATAAGTTTCTCGATAATAAAAAATATTATTAATAATAAATTTATGACGCTTCTTTATAATAAAAAACATTTATTAATGCCCTGGGACAATATGAATGTAGGCGAAGTGTCGTGGATGATACCTATTCGTATTTGTCAAATGCGTATGGTAAAAATCATTTTGATGTTGATAAACCGTTTCAAGTGATACTTGAGTATTATATTGGAAAAAGTGTTGATTTTTCCGAATTAGGAAAATTTGTTGGTAAAGAGCTTTATGAGATTGCAGATTACATTGATAAAAATGCTAATCCGAAACATATAATGTGGAGTATTAATGGCGAACGCGTTGATAGTGTATGGTTAGATCCAGCTCAAAGATGGATTCTTGAGAAATTATTTAAAGAATACGGTGTGAATAAATCTCCTTATAGGGAAGGAAATTGGTATAAGCATTATGCCTCATTATATTTGATTGCCGATCCCGGGATAGCATGTATAATAACAGTTACAAATCAAACAGCTTACGCTTTACACAAATATGGATCTGAAGACTTAAAAAAATATGTACCACATCTAATTGGAGATTCTGATCCAATAATGTATGGGGCGACATGGTTCACTGAAGTCCAAGGTGGAAGTGATTTGGGTGCTAATGTTACCGAGGCCTTTTATAATGGAGGAAAATGGATCATAAACGGAGAAAAATATTTTGCTAGTAATGTTGGTCTTGCTGATATTGCACTAGTTACTGCTAGGCCAAAAGGTGCTCAATTCGGTCCAAAAGGTCTTGCATTATTTCTTGTACCTAAGGTTAATAGTTCTGGCAAGAGAAATTTTACAGTTAGACGGTTAAAAGAAAAAAGTGGGACAGTAAGTGTACCCACAGGGGAAGTAGAATTTCACAATTCTGAAGCATACCTTTTAGGTGAACAAAATAGAGGTATTTATTATACAATGGAGGACTTAGTAGTCTCTCGTTTAGCGAATTCTGTTGGAGCTTTAGGTATCGCAAGGAAATCATTTCTTGAGGCCTATTATTATACGCAAATTAGGAGTGCTTTTGGTAAACTTCTGATAGAGCATCCATTAGTTCAGAGAGACTTATTAGATATGGAGATACTTATTGAAGGAGCTATAGCATTAACATTAAAGGCTATAGATCAATTCCAAAAGTCGTGGATGGATACACCCCCATATACTGAGAAGTATCACTATGCTCGATTACTTACCCATATAGCGAAAAATATTACCGCTGAAGTAGCTGCTAATGTATCAAAGATGACGATGGAAATTTATGGCGGTAGAGGATTCTTAAAAGAGTTCCCTATCGAAAGGCTTCATAGAGAGGCTTTAATAACACCAATTTGGGAAGGGGCAAGTAACATACAAGCATTAGACATGTTAGAAGCAATATCTAAAAAAGGTGCACATATCCAACTTTTGGATGATATGAAAAGTTTAATAAACGAAATCAGAGAGGGAAAGAAAATAGCAGAATTTGCAAAAACAAAAATAGAAGAAACATTATCAAGTCTTACAACATATACTGATACAGAAGCTCAGTTTTATGCAAAAGATACGCTTACTTCTCTTGGCCATGCAATAACAGTGATCTTATTGGTGCATATTGGTTCAAAGGTAAACCTAGATAGATTCGTAACCATAGCGAAATTGTATAGTGATAGATATTTAGAGGGCAAAAGCTATTCGAGAGACATAGTAGAAAAAGCAAAGGAGATATTTACGATTGAGGAGTTAAGATCTAGGAGCGTTGCACATTATGCATGAAGGCTTCACAGTATTTTCCTTTCTAAAAAGAGCTATTACTTTATCACCTAATGTTGAGATAGTCCAGAGCAATCATCGCCAAACGTATAGAGAAACATATGAAAGAGTTATTGGACTTTCTAACTCTTTACTTTCACTAGGAATATCTAAAGGTACGGTAATTGGTGTAGCTGATTATAATACTCATAAATATGTAGAATTACTATATGCATCTAGTTTGATTGGAGCTATAATTTATCCTATCAATATACGATTACCACCAGAGCAAATAGTTTATACTATAAAACACGCTGGAGTAGAATGGATGTTTTTGTCAAAAGATTTTATGGCACTTTCTAAATATATCGGACAAGAAAAAGTGGTAGGTTTAGACACAAATGAGACAAAAATAACATACGATGATTTAATTACAAGACGTATAGTTAAAGAACCCGAAATAGAAGTAAAAGAAAATGATCCATATTCAATCCTCTATACTTCAGGCACTACTGGATTGCCTAAAGCAGTAATGTATAGTCATGAAAAAGTAGTCCATGGTGCTCTAGCAATAGTACACCAATTAGGATTATACAACACCCCAGCAAAGTTAGATAGTAATGATGTGATATTTCCACTAATACCATTCTATCATATCTGGGCATGGGGATCGGTTTTTCATGCATCATATTTGGGTGCAAAATACGTTTTAGGTGGGAGATTTGATCCACAAAAAACAATAGAGTTAATTAAAAAAGAGAACGTGAC
>JAPDLT010000002.1 GCA_025920435.1 Candidatus Rehaiarchaeum fermentans | reverse complement strand
TTTTTATTCTTCTTTTTGTTTTTCTTTTCGTTTTCAGAGTTCATAGTTTTTACAACAATAATCTATATTTAAATATTTTGGTCTAAAATGTATGAAGGTAGAGAAAGATATAGAAAATCTAATAAATATGGCAATAGAAGATTATTTCAAAGGAGGAACACTCTACTATACGTATGGTAAGATAGCGAGAAGAACGGCAATTCATAATAACATACATCTTAGCAGGTATAGATTATTATGTAGAAAATGTGGTAATTTATTAGTAGGAAATAATGTTCAAATAAGATTTAAAAATAAGTTCAAGATTATAAAATGTATTAAATGTAAAAATGTAAGAAAAATCTATGTCAAAGCCAAATGAGGTTAACCAAACTGCACTAGTTGAGGAAATAGCTAAGATATTAAAAGAAGAAAAAATAGTAGTTCCTCCTCCTTGGGCAGATTTTGTTAAAACAGGTGTTGCAAAAGAAAGGCCTCCTTTAAGAAAGGATTGGTGGTATATAAGGGCAGCAAGCATATTAAGAAGACTTTATTATGAAAATGGAAAGCCGGTAGGAGTAAACAGATTAGCTCGAGTGTACGGATCTAAAACCAAGAACACGAGAAGCAAAAGAGTATTCAAAAAAGGCAGTAGAAATATAATAAGAAAAATACTTATGGATTTAGAAAAAAAGGGGCTGATAATGAAAGTTGAAAAAGGAGTCCATAAAGGAAGAATACTAACACTAAAGGGAAAGAATCTCATAAGGACAGCAGCAAATAGAATATGAATAAAGAAGATGAAGAACAAAAAAAGTTGAATGAATTAAAAAATCAATTGCTTAGCAAGTACTTGACTAAGGAAGCTAGAGAAAGGCTATCGATTGTTAAACTAGCGCATAAAGATTTGGCAGAAAGTGTAGAAAACATAATAGTAGAAAATGCTTTAAGAGGAAGAATAAATCAACCCTTAACAGAAGAGCAATTAAAGAACTTACTTAAATCACTTTCTTCCGATAATGAAGAATCTAATAACATAACTATAAAAAGAAAATAATCAATAATTTTGTTTGAGTTTTCCTTTTTCAAATATAAACATTCTAGTTCTAGAAAAGGTATTATCAACTATTTCTTTCATATTTATTTTTTCCTCTAATTCTATCAATTTATTTAGATTTGACTTAGTAGTGTTATTTCTAGAGATAATGGAACAGCAATCTTTATAATTCTCAACTGTTAAATCATAAAATCCTAGTTTCTTACTTAGATCAATTATTTCTTCCTTATTAAAGGAAATCAAAGGTCTTAATATTGGTTTAGTTATTCCATAATTAACAGATCTTATATTAGGCAACGTTTGAGATGAAACTTGTGAAAGAGAATCACCGTTACTTATTGCTAAATATTCGTCGAACCTATCTGCTAAAAGCAGTAAAAAATGCTTGAATAAAACTATTTCGTACTTAGTATCTAAAGCTAAAAATTTAGAATAAAAGTAGTCAAAAGGCGCTAAATAAAGTCTAATTGGCTTAATATTACTAAAGAAAGCAGCTATTTTCCCTATTTTGCCTTTTAATGCAAAATCTTCTGATACTGCATAAACATGTAATAAATCCACATTTGCGCCCCTTTTCATCAATTCGAATGCAGCAAGAGTAGAATCTACCCCTCCTGAAAATAGATGCAATATCTTATTATTTTTATTTATAGGAAGCCCGCCAATCCCTTTTTTAATGTTTAGAGTAACTAAGATTTTATCTTTAAAAATTTCTATTCTTGCTCTTTCTCCGTTTTTATCAGTTAAGTAAAGTAATTTCTTCTTAACATCTAAAGAAGTAAAAGGTAAGCTTTTATCAATTCTTCTTACTTCTATATCGAATTTTTTACCTTTACTCAATAAAAAAGCTTCTACCTCATTTATTTCTTTAAATAAGAAAGTATCTCCATACCAAGAAACTCCCGGCACTAAAGACAAAAAAGAAATATCCCCCTCATCTAAAATTATCCTTCCGCCTATGTCTTTCGGATGCCCTCCAGTTACATATAACAACGAATATAAAAGATCTTTAATAAAAAGATGTCTATTTCTGTTTTTAAGTGCAATTTCGCCGTAATGAACGGAAATCATAAATGAGTAATGAAATATCCAACAAAGGATTTTATAAATTATTTAAATAAAGTATATAAGAGTATATAATGAGCAAAAATAGACAGGCAAGAATAAAGAGGAGCTTGTATAGTAAAGCAAGAAGAGCAAAAGGTATTCCTGCTTTTATATTCCTTAAGGCTTATGGAATAGGAAGAGGAGCAAAAGCATTAATAAGCGGAAAGGCAAGAAGAAAATTAAGTAAATAAATATGGAAGAGGAGAGAATCATAACTTTAAGATTAAGAAAGGCCATAGAAGCAGGACCTAATTATAAGAAAGCGAAAAGAGCGATATCTTATATAAAGTCATATTTAAAAAGACACTTTCACACAGAAAATATAAAATTAGACAAATCAATAAACGAACGAATTTGGAAAAATGGTGCTAAAAATCCCCCTGTAAAAATAAGAATAGTGTGTAAAAAAACTAATGATAAAGTAGAAGCAAAGGTGATTTAAATGGATGAAAAAGAATTAAACGCTAAAATTTTAGAATTTCAAGAACTAGATGAAAAAATAAAAATATTGAACACTAATTTAGCCCAGCTTCAAAGTGTTTACGCTAAAACAGAAAACTTTATAAATAACTTTGCTGTTGAAAAAGAAACGCTTGTTTCAATAATACCAGGAGTATTAACAAAAGCAACTATAGATAATCAAAAATTCTTATATGAAATAGGAGAAAACATTTACGAAGAAGTAACTATAGAAAAACTCCTAGAATTACTAAAGAAAAGACAACAAGAAACAATAAAGAAAGCTGATGAGCTAACAAAGCAAATAAATGATCTTATAAAAGAAGCTAAAGAGCTAGAAGATTATATTAATAAAAATGTTCAACTTCCTAAAGAATAAGTTAAAAAAAATTTTTAGTAAAGAAGAAAGAGAGAACAAAGAAGAAATAAAAGAAGAAAAGAAAAGCACTAATCCTATTTTGGGGAAAAAAATATCTGAACAAGATCTGGATGAATTATTATCAATACTTGTAGAAAATAATGTTTCGGTAGAAGTAGCTAAAGAAATAATAGAAAAAATTAAAAAAGACACTGAGGAAATTAATTTCTCAAGATTCAATTTTAAAAAATCTATAAAAGAAGAATTAAAAAAGGCGTTGGAAGAAATAATGAAGGGAGAGGATCTCTTATCTTTAATAGAAAAAGGAGAAAAACCATTTATAATACTTTTAGTAGGCCTAAATGGAGTAGGAAAAACAACAACAATTGCTAAATTAGCTAAGTTTTTAAAGGACAATAATAAAAAGGTTATAATTTCTGCTTCGGACACTTTCAGAGCAGCAGCAATCGAACAATTAAAACACTATGGTAAAGAGCTAGGAATCGAAGTAATATCTCATAATTATGGAGCGGATCCTGCTGCTGTTGCATTTGATGCTATAAAACATGCGAATTCAGTCAAGGCAGATGTAGTTCTCATAGACACTGCAGGCAGGAGCGATATAAATGAAGGATTATTAAAAGAATTAGAAAAGATAAAAAGAGTAACCAAACCAAATTTAACAATACTTATATTAGAATCAATAAGTGGAAATGCAATAGTAAATCAAGTAAGGACATTCAACCAAAGAATAGGTATAGACGGCTTAATTCTAACGAAATGCGATATAGATGAAAAAGGAGGAGCTATAATTTCTGCTTCCTATATAGCTAATAAACCGATTTACTTTTTAAGTGTAGGACAAAGTTACAATGATCTAATAAAATTTGAGCCTAGGAAAATAGCTGAATTCGTAGTAAAAGAATAAGATAAGAGCCACAGGAGGGATTTGAACCCTCGACCTCTTGCTTACGAGGCAAGCGCTCTGCCGCTGAGCTACTGTGGCATAAATATGTATTTAACAAAGTTTAATTAAGAAAATATTTTAGATATGATAATAATTAACGCTAAACGATACTCACACTAGGCATAACTCCATTAGGAGGATATGCTCTTATTATTATTCCGTTCCAATATTGTGTTGTTGCCCCATTAGCAGCATCACCAACTAAACCTAAATAATTTCCTGCGTCAGTAACAGTGTAACTATTAGATGGATTTGAACCAATTTCAGAACCATAAGGAACTATACCAGGGGTTAAATACATAGTTGCGACACCGTTATTAACTACTACTCCTACAGTTACCCATTCATTAGACCAAGAGCCTGTATCGGGAGGAGCATTCCAATTAGTCCAGGAATAAGTATTTGTTATTCCATACCATCCTGCTCCGTTACCATCTCTAGCCATTTGACCGAATCCTGTAGAATTAACTAAAAAGTATAGGTCCTGCAAATTTGCTGTGTATCCATAATATTCTATAATCATATTATTACTTTGGGAAGAAGCAATAGTATATAAGTAATCCCCTTTTGATCCATTTGCATAGAAAGCGTGAGATCCAAAAATTGGATTACCAGAAGGTGCGCTATTAGTAACTCCTGCAGTTCCAGAAGTAGTCCATCCTGTTAAAGAATAACCAGGTAAGTAACTTAAAAATACATTTGCTCCATTATCATATTCTCCATAAGTAGGAGATAACTGAGGAGCTTCTCCTACTGTAACACCATTGAAAAGAGATATTGAAGGATTATACGCTCTTAGAAATACGTAAATAGATTTGTGAGGCAATGAAGAAAGTTTTATCCACCAAGTCAATAATGAAGAATAGGTACCTTCAAACCAACTATTTATAGAAGAACCATTTGCGTATTGAAATTCTACATTTTGGGCAACATATAACTGAGACTGATTTATGAAATTATAATAAGTAGGAATTTTAATAATTTGTTGAAAAGATGAATTAATAGAGTACTGAGAATTAGTTATATTCAAAAGCAGACCAGTATTACTTGGATGAAGACAAATAGATAAAAATGCGTTATCAGGAGGAACCTGAAGTCTCAAAATGAAAGGAATATCTGGTACATTGTTTAAGGAAATAATTGCGCTCCCGTTCAAAAAGATGTTAACGTTTCTAAAAATAGAATAATTAAAATAAAGGAGTTGCAAAAGCGAATTGAATGGATAATTCTCGGAAGAGCCGTTATAGCTAATTTCTTCCAAGTATAAATAAAGCGTTTTATTTATTGGATTATAAACATAATTTGTTAAGATAGAACCTACAGGCAATTCAAAAGTAATATAATTATTTCCATACAAAGATATTCTATTTGCTACAAAATAAGAAGCTGACAAAGGTAAAAGAAACAAATAGTTTGATTTTAGAGAATATGAAGAATCGGAAACGTTTAAAAACAAAGTATTATTGCAAATAAAAGAACCGACTGGATAAATCTGCGGAAATTCCATTCTATTCCCATACCCATTCAATTCAGACTGAAGTGTATTTATTGAAAAAGAAGGTGATTTTATACTTATGTTATAAAAAGAAAATGAAAAGGCAGCAAAGATAATTGCCATGCCTAAAGATAAAGTTATCAAATAGTCAAAAGCATACTGAGCACGCATAATACTTTATAAAAGGCAATATTTATTTGACTTTTATATTTATGCCTTCTTCAAATATCTTAATTTTTTCATTACTGAAATCTAATATAGTATAATCAAAATCTGAAAGATTAACAAGAGGGACTTTTCCTAAGTCAGGTTCAATATTAAATTTAGCCATATATTTTGTCTTATATTGCCAGCAACCTGAGTTTAAAATTATCGTGTTTTTGTAAGTAGTTATAAACGCTTTATGGGTATCTCCTATTCCTAGTATATCTGGAACTTCATCGATTATTAAATAATCTTTTTTTGATGGCAAAACTTGTGCAGAACCAAAAGATGGAGCCAGATGCCTAGTCATTAAAAGAATTTTAAGAATAGAGGCAATATCTTCTCTAGTCATTTTAGCAAATTTCGGATAATTATCTACATAATAATGAATGCTATTTCCGTGATATAAAGTAACTTTTATTGAAGGTTGTTTCAAAGTTAGGAAAGATGGATTATAAAGAAGAATCAAATTAGGTATTTGATACAACGGAGCTGCAAATTCTTTGGACACAGGAGGTTGAGGTAACGCGTTGTGTGAAGAATCGTGATTACCAGGAATCATAAATATCTTTACATCTTTCCTAATTTTGCTTAAATAGTTTGCAAGCATCGCGTACTCGCTCTTCACATCAGTAGTTTCTATTTCTTCCTGTTGATCAGGATAAACTCCTACTCCATCTACCGCATCACCTAGAATAAATAAGTATCTTATCTTACTTGCTATTTCTTTATATTCTTCTATTTCACCATTTATCCACTTTATAAACCTTGAAAATTCTTCTCTTGCAAAAAGCTTAGAACCTACATGAATATCTGATATAAAAGCACCATAACCATCAAAATTAGACTTAGATCTTTCTGCTTTAAATGAATTCGGATAAACTATTTCATCTGCCATTATAAACTTACCAGTAAATTTGCCTTTGACTAAGACTACAGCATCCCTTATCAAAAATTCTTCATTTGTAATGCAATATACTGATCCAGTAGGATCTTCTAATTCAAACAAAAAAGAGCCATCTTTCTCTTTAACTTCGCCGATTATTCCTATAACATTTACGTTACCAATTTCTTTAAGATTACCTATTGCTGAAACAGGAATTTTATAGTTGCTAGACAAAATTCTTCTTAGGCGGTCATATCGATCAGATAAAAGAGCTGACCATTCCTCTGCCGAACCTGAAAAAGTAGATAATTGAGGAGAATTTACTTCAAATTCATTTTGATTTTTATTGTATAACTCTAATTTGATTCTTTCCAAAACTTCACTATCAACAAAACTTATATTATTTTCTTTTAAAAATTTAAGCAAATAAAATGGATCTATATCATTTAATTCTACATCTTCGGAGACAATTATATCATTTTCGTTAAAAATTCTTACTAATTCTGAGTTCATCTTCAAACAATAATTTAAAAATTTAAATATTTTATAAAAGTTTATTGACCTCTATCGAGTCACTTGGATAACCTTTTGATATGAGTATTTTTTTAGATTCTTCTATATGATTGCCTTGAAGCTCTATAGTGTTTTCGCTGTAGGTCCCACCACAAGCTAATTTACTTTTCATCTCACTAGCTAATTTCTTAAGATCTGTTTTGTCGCCTTGCCCTTCAAACTTTATTACCGTAATTATTTTATTAAAGCTTACTTTCTTAAGATAAATTCGTATTTTCTGCTTTTCTTGAAAAATTGACTTATATAGATCTTCGTTAGAGAAAGGAATATCACTCATCTTTGTACACAAGCAAATTGATTTTAAACATGCCCATCATTATTTATAATGCAAATAGATAGATTAAAAGCTTTATTAGGGATAAAAGATGCTAAAGTAGAAATTTCTAAGTTTGCAGACGTAACTTTATTAAATTATAAAAATAAATTAGATAGCGAATATATAGAAAAAGTAGAGAATGTTAATATATACACAAACGTCTTTTTAAATTATAAAAAAATAGTACCACTTGCTTTTCAAAAGGATGAGATAGAATCTAAGTACAAAAATAAAACTATTATACTAGAACATACTTCTGTAAATCCTAACAAAGCAATCCACGTAGGACATTTAAGAAATGTATATATAGGAGATTTTATAAGAAGAATACTGCTTTTTTCTGGCGCGAAAGTAAAGGTTGCCAACTTTATTGAAGACACAGGTTCTCAAGTAGCAGATATAATTATAGGCTTAAAAATATACAATATAGACCAAAACAATAAATTTGATTTGGAATGTGCTAAAATCTATAAAAAAATAAATGAAAGGTATTTGACTGATGAAAATTTATTAAAAGAGAAAAAGGACTTATTAAAGTCGATAGAAGAAGACGAAAATCTTCTTCAACAAGTTAAAGAAATAGCAAGAAGGGTATTAAAAGGCCAATTAGAAACAATAATTCCTCAAGGAGTAAACTATGATTATTTAACAACTGAAAGTTATTTGATTAAGGAAGGCTTAATAAGAGAAGCAGAAAAATTACTTAAAGAAAATGGAATTATAGAAGAAGTAAAGGATGGAAAAAATAAAGGATGCACAGTGTTGAAGAAAAAACCTAACATTATATTAAGAAGATCTGATGGAACTGCGCTTTATTTGTTAAAAGATATAACATATGCGCTTTGGAAATTGAAAAAAATAAGAGAAGAAGTAAAATGGGAAACTTTTGGAAAAAACTTAGATGGAAGTGAAATACTTATTTCTGAAGAAAGAGGGAATCCAAAAGAAATTGAAGACTTTGATATTAATATAACTATTGTTGATTCTAGACAAAGATCGGAGCAAGAAGAAGTAGCTGAAACAGTAAATTCATTAAATAAATCAAATGAAAAGTCATATGAATTTTTAACATACGAACCTGTAGCTATATCTAAAAAAACTGCTAAATATTTGGGAATAGAAAGTGAAGCAGAATTTTTGCACATGAGTGGAAGAAAAGGAATAGAAGTTTTCGCTGATGAATTAATTAATTTAATTAAGGAAAAATTAAGAGGAGAAAACAAAGAAAAATTAGCTTATAATGTTATAAAATATTCGATGCTTAAAACTTCTCCTACTAAGATGATGATTTTTGACTTAGATGAAGCTATAAATATAAAAGGAAATACAGGTTTATACGTATCCTACACACTAGCACGTGCTAAGCAAGTTTTAAACAAAGCAACGAATATAGAAACTTCTTTAGATTTTGACGAAGATGAGAAGAACTTGATAAGGCAATTATTGTTTTGGGATGAATACATTAAAAGGTCTTTGGAAAATCTGGATCCTTCTATACTAGTTAATTATTTATATAGTATATGCACTGAATTTAACAAATTCTATGAAAAAAATAGGATAATAGGCAGCCAAAAGGAAAAAGAAAGAATCTACCTCGTAAAGTTATTCGTTTACGTGGTTGAGAACTTATTTGATCTCTTAGGTTTGTTTAAATTAGAAAAAGTATAGGGCCTATGGTCTAATGGCATGACGTCTCCTTCACATGGAGAAGATTGGGGGTTCAAATCCCTCTAGGCCCAACCAAGATATAAGAATAATTTCTAAATGCAACAACTGATCCTTGTATTAAATATTTAAATGGTTAAATGCAAAAAATGTATGTCTAAAAAACCCGGACAAAAAACTAAGTTCGGAAAAAGAAAGGTAGCTATTCTAACTATAGTTATACTGATTGTTATTGTTATTGGTGCTTTACTTTCTTCTTCTCGAACTTTTTTATCGAAAGTAGCTCCTGTTAAATTTGTACAGTCTGGCCCGATTATACTTGCAGCACCTAATCATATCTATAACGTTACACTTAACAAAACAAGTTATAAAGTATACGAGTTGAGTATACCAAAAAATTCTTCAAGTTCGTACGTTGCTACAACAATTACATACACTGTAAAAAGCAACTCTACAGTAGTTTCTCTGCTTTTAACTGAATCTCAATTAAACTTATTTAGAAACGAAACAATTAAAGAAAGTAGGTTTAATTCTATTTTTTATAGCAATAATTCTATTGTTAATAATGTTTTTATAGAGAATGCATCGTCGAAAAATATTACACTTTTCTTAGTCGTTGTCCCTCAAAATTCAACTTCTAACGTAGCATTTAATTACACAATGTCGTTTATTACTCATTTGAATAGTTTTAATTCTTTATCTCTTCCAAATGGAGGTTTTGGGGTCATCGGACCTAACAATGTTATTTCTATTAAAGTTCCCTTTGAAGTAACAAACATAAGTACTATATATTTATATGGTCTTTCAAATCAAACAATCATTTATTCTATTTTTGATAATTCAACAAATAAAACTGTTTATTTATCAAAACCAGTTACTGTTTTGGGAAATCAAACAAACGAGTACATTTCAATAAGAAATCTAACTCCGGGAAGCTACTCTATTATTTTATTTAATAAACATAATTCCAGCGTGCTTTATGATTTTTGGTACACAGAATCGCCATACATAGTAAACCCATATATTTATAGTAGAGGCAATAATGCTGAAGGTTTAGTATCGTATGGAATATCTAATCAAAGCGGGATTTTATCTGCATATACAATTAATACAAGTGCTTTGGAAGGGTTTTTGAATCTATCCTCTCTATATGTATATAATTCATCGCAATCGGCAGCAAGTCATTTCCTATCTGCGCAATTAAATGGTGTGTTAGTGGTTATAAATAAAAATGGAACTATACAAACATACTGGGTACAAAATTTTGCCCAATTATATACAGTCAGTAGACTTTATAGTTTAGTAGATAATTTATGGGGCAAGGATATTACGAATAAAACCATAGAAGGTCATGGGCAAGTAATTTATGATAATATAAGTAAGGAGTCATTTTATGCCTACGGAACTAATCTTTCTTTTTATAATTATCCATTTTCTTTTGCTTTACAGTCGATAGTCTCGGTTTATCCAAATAAAGGAATAAATATAAGTGAATGTTATCAGCCGTTACAAAATGGTAAGAATCTATCAGTATCAATTAATGGCTATTGCTATGATAATATATTTATTAATGATAGTAATGTAGCTTCTGCTAAATTTATGATTAGTGGAAGTAATTATCCGATTAATATACCTCCACTTTATTATGATGCCGAATTTGTAATCGGAGGAGGATTTAATGGTAGCTTAGCTACAATTCAAAACCTGAACGCCACTTTAGGATTATATTACTACAATAATTTTACTCACTCTTATATAGAGTTTCCATCTTATTATTCATTTGCAGATGATACTGCAGAAGAAATTTCAAACGTTAATGTTAAATATAACCATAATTATGCTACGTTAGGAGCTGGAAATAATAATGAAGTATATTTAGGGAATAGCTCCAGGTTTATGCCTTTGATAAATATAAATGTTGTCAATTTAACGGATGAAACAACTTATTTTGGTTATCCGACTCAAAATCAGAGCTTTATTTTAAATGGTTTTTCAACTTCTGCTGGGACTTATTATAATTATTATGTAGTTACAACAGAAGGAAGCATTACTTGTACTATAACAGGATTCAAATCACTTACCCCTGGAATTTATTTAACTAATGTTAATATAACTTTGCCCTATACCCTCACAAGTGGATCCACTTTACACTGGCACTTTACAATATTTACAAATCCGTTTTATAACTACACGGGAAATCTTAATATATTAGAGTACGAAAATTGTTAATCATTATTTATAAAAATTTCGCTGCTGTACAACTAATCTATTGTTTTTGAAAATATCGAATACTGTATTTAAGTGTATATTTTAAAACCTACTTTAAATAGATGTTTATACTTCAAATTACTAAAATTAGATTTTAACGATTTTAACATTCTGATCTTTGTATATTTTACAAATTTATTTTGTTTTATTTCGAAGCCGTACTGTAAAACACATAACGATGCTTTTATTATTACACAATACAATAATGTAGGTTAAAAAATAATAGCACCAAAGCAAATATTTATATGTTTTGACGTTTAAAACTCTAACAGCTTTAATCTAGTCATGACTAAAGCAAGAATTAAATAACTGCTTGCAATTTAAGCCTATGTGTATCTCAACAAATTCAGTAAGTTCTTATCTGTTTTATCTGTATATACAAATAATCTTAACCTATTAAGCTTAGGCTCGTTAAGTTCGATTTTGTTAAATCCAAAATTTCTCAAAGTTTCTAAATGCCTGTTTAAGTCTGATATTTCAATATCGGACATGTTAAACCTGTAAAAATAGAACTTTTTAGGTATATTAAAACTTGCTGGATTTAAGAGTTTGATGTTTTTATAAATAAAAATTGAATTCGGTCCTTTATCGTAGTAACTATAAATCTTTTGTCTTAAAATTTTTATTTTAAAGTAAATAAGAAGGTAAGCTAAATATCTCAAATTAGAAATGTCGGCCTTAACTTTACTATCAATTTTTAAAAAACCTTTTCCTCTAATAGTATCTTCTAAATTTTTATATCTTCTTATAATGTAACTAATCATATTTTTATAATAACGCCTTTCTCTGCTTCTTGAGTTTACAACTTCATTTAAACCAAGAATAGCTGGTAAATCGAACAGCTTAACACCTTTACTAATGGCTCTAGCAGAAAATTCCCAATCTTCTCCTGTATTAAGATTATAATTCCAATTGCCTATTTTGTTCATTGTTTTTCTATCACAAAATCCATAAGGCATTAAACTACCAGTTTTATATTCTTTTATCATCTTATAAATCACTTTAGAGAGAACAGGAGTATAAATAGTATCTAAATCCACATAAAATAAATAGTTACCTTGAGACTTATTTACTGCAATTGCACGCCCACCTCCTCTTGTGCAGTTAGCTCTTATTATTTTTATATTAGGATGCTTTTTCTGAAACTTAAGTAGGATTTCATATGTACCATCGTTAGAATAATTATCGACAATTACAAATTCAAAATTTTTATCAAAGTCAGGAAACTGATTTATTATAGATTTAATTGATTTAGAAACTATGTTAGCATTATTATAAACTGTTGCATATATACTTACTAATGGTTTCTCCATAGCAGTTACATTTTATAAATATAATTAAACCCGAAAAATAATTAATTTTAAATTTTACACTTTTTATTTTTAAGGTGAGAAAATAAGCATTAGTCAGAATTTAAATTATAAAATCATTTAAAAAGTGAAAGGCCTAGAAGGCTTCTGGCATATTTCTTTTTAATTTTTGTAACTTTAGAAAGTAATTGCCCTTAAAAGGGAGCTTTAAACTTTTTTTATTAAAGGTATTTCTTTATTTCTTCTGACGCTTTTTCTATATCCTTAAATGAATCAATAGAAATCCAATAAGAGTCAGTAAATTTTACCCCTTTCAATTTTCCTTCTCTAGCTAATTGAGGGAAGGCAGTTCTTTCTATATCTCCTTTGTCAGGTAAATAATCGAAAATTTCTTCATTAAATTTATAAACTCCGCTATTCATCCAATAATCATAAAGTATAGGCTTTTCTACAAATTCTGTAATTAATCCATTATTATGTTTAATAACTCCATAAGTACTTCGCAAAGGGACTAAAGCAATATTTTGACCTTCTTGGATCAACTTAGTCATATCAATATTTGTTAATACATCCCCATTAACGACAAAAAAATCTCCCGTAATTAAATTTTTTATCTTTTTTATCGCGCCACCTGTACCAAGAGGCTCACTTTCAGTACTAAAGACTGCATTTATACCAAGCCTATTTTGATTTTTCGTCACCCAATCTATTAGTATTTCTTTCTTATAACCAGCTAATATTATAAAGTCATAAACATTAAATTTTTTAAACCACTCTATTTGCCATTCTATTATCGGCTTTCCTGCAACTTCTATTAATGGCTTGGGTAAATCATCAGTTAGAGGTCTTAACCTTTTACCTAATCCTCCAGCTAATATGACTGCTTTCATACTAAATATTGAACAAGACCAAATAAAAACTAAATAAAGCCTATCCAGAGCAAAACTATTCCTCCAAATTCTGACCAATAAAGCAGTTCAGGGTAAGAAGCAATATAAAAGGTACCAGCTAGACTTACAAATAGAACTCCGATAATTATACTAATCATTTGAACTCTTTTCTTAAATTTTACACTCCTGTCTTTATATTTGCTAGTTCTCTTAATTGTAAGAATAGCAGAAATTATAATTATTGAAGCCGCTGGAAAGGTTATAATAGAAGAAATAATAGTGGTTACTAAAGGAAGAGCTCCATAAACTACATAATTTTGTATTATATTTCCAATATTTACAAAGAAAAGAGAAATGAAAAGTGCTAAAGTACTCAATAAACAAAAAATGTAATAAACGCGAACAAATTTTGGAAAAAATTGTATAGATCCAAGAGCAAGTAGTTCTACTAAAAGAGCTACTAAAAAGACATAAGTACTTATTAAAAATTCATTATAAATACCTAAAGCAAATAAAATCTCTAAAAATACACTTATTGCAAAAACCCAAAGTCCTGCACTCCAAAATAAATAAGTTTTTGCCTTATTTTTATTATATTTAAGAGACATTAGAAGCGCAAGAGTAATTGATAAAATATCAATTATTAAAACAGATATCAGAACGGCTTCTTGTAATGAAAAACCTTCCATTAACTTAAAATAACATCTATTAAAATAAGCGTTAATTTAAACTAAAATTTAAAAATAATTAGAAATTTAAAAAGAAATTGTATATTTTGCTAACTTCTATTCTTGATAAATCGTAAGGATTTATTTCAGAAAGTATGTTGACTTCAGATAAAGGCGAATCTATTACATCATATATCTTATAAAAGTTGGTCTCAGCTAATCTAGATAAATCAGCGAAATCTTTCATTATTGCTATATAAATTTTTTTAGGTTTGTAGATTACAAATCCTTCACCATCGTCTATAAAATCTATTCTCATCTTAACAAGTTTTTTATAGACCATTTTACGCAATATCTTTTTCTTAACCTCAACTTCATCTACGTTAGAAGGAACTAAGTACTCAATTTTAGAAAAGGGCGATGCTTGAATATAAATCCTCTTTATTTTCTCGTTTTGAATTAATAAGTTAAAAGCTTTTGATAATTCTTCATAAGAAAAAGCATTAGAAAAATAAAGTTGAATTTTGGAAAAAGATATTGGATAATCGCTTATTATCTTATTAAATATTAATTTACTTAATTCATATTCATCCACTTCTTCTATTTTTAATTTATTTTTTGTTTCTTCTTCAAGCACAGTTCTATCTGGAAGAGGAAATTTTAGGCTTACGTAAGTAACAAATTTCTTACTTTTTCCATTTTTGAAAACAAAAAACTCGCCCTTTCTTAGAGTAGATATTTCTTCTGGCAAATTAAATTTTTTAATTTCATCGATGCCTAAAGGACCAAAAATTTTGATAAATGAATTACTATAAACGGCAGAAACTAAGGAAGATATTTGTTGATTTGCCACTACAAACCCATATCCTAAATCTCTTATTCTCGAAAAAATCGTATGAATTAATGGAAGACCTTGTTCAGGTAATCTTTCTTGATTTACATCTAAAAGATTGTGTGCATCATCAACAAATATCAAGCCTTTAAAATTACCTTTTTGCTTAAGTCCTCTTAGGTAAAGCAATCCAATTAAATAATTAAAAACTAATTTTTGCTCTATAAAGCCTAAATCTCCTAATCTAATTATCAAATTGCTATTGAGCAAAGCATCTAAATCAAAAGATTTTCCATTGAAAAATGGAATTTTACTAAGAGAAATTAATCTTCCTCTTATAACTTTATAATAATCATTTTTATCATCGTTTGAAACTAAATTTAGCAGGAATTCTTTAAGTGAAACGTTTTTAAAATCTTTGATTCTTTCCAAGCTTTCTATTAAAAATCCTCTACTACCAACTAAGAGAGAAAGGGAATCTGAAAAAAGATCGGCTAAAAACTGAATAAATTCATTCCTATCTAAAAAGTCAGGTATTTGAAAAATGTTTATTTTAGTGTTTTTATCAAGTACTATAGCTCCTATTATTTTTGCTAAATCTACAAAATCTTCTTTGCTATCAAATATAATTACTTGAGATTTTGAGAAATAAGTTTGTAAAATAATATTCCTTAACAAATTAGTTTTACCATGACCAGATGGAGCTACGACTAGTGCGTTTTTATTAAATTCTTCAAACGATGCTTTAACAGGTAAATTATCCTCTGCATAGCCTAGATTTATTTCTCCTTCGAGGAATTCTGCATTTTCTAAATTTATTAGATTTAGATAATTTTTAAGACCAGATTTTTCTAAATATTCTTTTATATGTAATAAAATTTCTACATTTCCTTTATCGTATAATTCTAAAGCTTTCTCCAAAAATCTATTTCTAATTATTTTGTTCAAGATCTTTATCTTTTCTATCTCCTCGTCCATTACGCTCAACTAGCTCTTCAAAAAGACGAAGAGCGTGCACTCCTTTTATAGTAGGTTTTATTGTAAATAAAAACTTCCTTTTAATATATCCTTTATATTCTAAGCTACTTATCACAGAATAATAGTTTTCTACTTCATATTCCATTGGCTTATTATTTACTAAGGAAGAGAGTACATATATTTCTTCTTCACTCATGTTTATTTCTTTAATAGCACAATCAAAACATATCGGAGGTGCACTTACGTAGTGAGAGCTACAAACAGTGCGCCCACATTTACTGCAAAATAAAATCGAATCATTATCTGAAATTAAGTGCTTACCTGAAACACAAAATGGTTTTCCAGTAATAGCAATAAGGGAACCTTCTGGAGTCATAGTTTTTTTATAAGAACTAATGTTTCTTTCATCAGGTTCTACTCTTTCTTCTACGACGATTGGACGAGGCCCAGCTAAGGATTGGTCAATTTCTGATAAATTATTAGGATCCCTTTTAATGAAGTTATTATAAATAAATTCCTCCAACCTAAGATTTCTTGCTTCCAAGTCATCTAACTTTTGTAGTATTTTTGAAATCAAATCTAAAAAGTCTTCTTCTCCCATATTCATTTTGTTGTTTAATTTATAAATTACAAATTTTTATTCAAATCATTTTTAATTATATCTTCTAATCTTGGCACTACTTCTTTTGAAAACCCTAAACCTACTTCTCTAGATCTTCCATATCTTCCTCTACTTTTTAATTGAATTCTTATTAATGAATTATAATCTAGCTCATAAATCAAATCAGAAACCCTTCTGAAAGTAAGTTCTCGGTACCCAAATTTGTTCGCTAACTTAATATATTCATCGTATATTTCTCCGGAGAAAATAGTATCTGATTTCTTCTTTTCAATAATATTAAGTATTGCGAGAAGGACCAGCTTAGATTGCGGAGCTAAAGTATGTATTGTCTCCTCTATAATATTCTTTTCAGACTCCTTATATGCAAGATCTACATCCTCTAAACTAATGTGACTTTCTCCTTTTCTTTGAGCCAATTCGCCTGACAACCTAAGCAAGTTAATAGCTCTTCTAACATCTCCATGTTCTTGCGCACTTATAGCAGCTATTTTAGACACTACTCCTTCAGCCACAACTCCTTCGTTAAAAGCTAGTTTAACTCTCTCTTCCAAAATTCCCTTTATTTCATCTGCAGAATAAGAAGAGAACACTATCTCGACGGGATTAAGTGAACTTATAACTTTAGGTTCTATTCTTGACTTTAAGTTTAATATATTTGATATTCCTACTAGGGACAAGTACAACTTATCGTATTTCTCCTTAATACGAGAAAGATTATACAAAAATAGAGGATCCTTAAGAATTAGATAATCTATTTCATCAAGTACGAGAACTAATTTCAAATCTTTTTTGTTATTCATATTTAAACTATCAAAGAATTTATCATACACCTTCGCAAGAGACAGACCGGTATCAGGAAGCTTAGCACCAAAAATCTTAGCTAAGTTTGTAATAAGTCTATATTCAGTATTTATATTATCAAGTCTACAATTCATGATAATACATGAAATATTATCATTATTTTGTTTACCTATTTCTAGTAAGTCATTAACTACCTTCCTAGTAACTAATGTTTTGCCAGTTCCTGAAAATCCAAAAATAAACACATTAACGGAATTATTTCCTAGCAAAATAGGAGATAAAGCAGTAGTCAATTGAGTCATTTCCTTATTCCTGAAATGTATTTCGTTAGGTATGTAATCATTGAGTAGTACTTCTTTATTTTTGAAAATAGATGAAGCTTTGCTCAATATCTGATTAAACAAGTCCTTCGGTGAGATATATGTTTTATCTTCTGAATAATCCAGATTATCAATCATATTTTACGTTAATTTTTCTTTATAAAAGAGATAATTAAATAAATTTAAACACACAAGTCCTCCCCCTCTATTTCTACTGGAGATATTAATAGTAATTTCTTACTTTCTTAATAAATTAAATTATTTAAGCCAATAAACCTAAAAATAAAACAGCTTAAGTTTAAAACTTAATTCCACTGGAAATAAAGTTTTTTCCACTTGAAATTAGGAATACTTCAGTGGAAATAAACATTAAAAAATAATAATAAAGTTCCAGTAGAAACATAGGGGTGTGTAGCAATAATCTAATTTTACATTTATATAGTTTCTGTCGTGATTATTTTATGAAGAAAATTTACTATATCTACATAGTTTTTCTAATCACTATAGCCTTCTCTTTCGTTTTTATTTATTACTATAACCAATATAATTCTTTATCCAAAATAAAACAACTAAATGCAATTTGCGAGTATCAAGGAATATCTCTTTCTCACGAATTATCTCTAAATTTATTCAACAAAACAATTGTTAGTAAGCTTTTTGATAACTCTTCCTTTACTATTTTTTGTTTTTATAACGATAAATGCGCTAGTTACGATAATTACCAAGGAACTTCATGCATGTGTAACGTGCTAGGGCATTCTAATATAATTGCTACTAACTTATGTATTGATGAAATATAAGATATCGATTATTTAACACATGGTAAAATTAAATAATATCAATTTTCGTGCTATAGGAATCGAGAAATTTGATAATCAATACTGTGTTAATTATCCTTTAGAACTAAATGCTGATTCTTTTTTTGTAGAAGAAATAGACGAGGCTGGCAAGGTTGTTTATCTAGAAAAGGAAAATAATTATCAAAATTCTGGTAAGAGCTTCATAAGATTTAAGCTAATAAAAAGAAACTTAAGCACACTTGAAGCTATAAAGATAATAGCAGATAAATTAAATATATCATCTAAACTTTTTGGATATTACGGCTTAAAAGATAAGTATGCAACTACCTCGCAACTCCTATCTTTGCCATTTAATGAGCAATTATTAAAAAAGCTTTTGAACTTAAGTATGCTAAATAGCGATATTAAAATTAGTGATATTCATACATCTAATGAGGGATGTAAACTAGGAAAAAATGTAGGAAATAGGTTTGTTGTCAGATTTTCTCTTCAACATAATGAATCAGATTTATTGAAAGGAATAAATTATCTGAGAAGCAATGGAGTTAGAAATTATTTTAATTATCAAAGATTTGGGAGAAAATTAATTAATTTAAAAGCCTCATATGCACTTATTCAGGGATACTTAGGAATTGCGCTGAGTTTTTTAAAAAATATAAAAATAAGTAGTAAGCAGGACTATCTAAAAGAAATCAAAAAATTAGATAAAAGATTAAGGATGCTTATATTTCAATCCTATCAAGCATATTTGTTCAATAAGTTACTTTCAAGAATAGAATTAAATTCTTATAGATATATTATTTTGCCAGGTTATGACTTGTTTAATTACAAAGATGTAGTTTACTTTGATAAAATACAACAAATTCTAAGCGAAGAAGGTATTTGTTATAAACAATTAGAAATTCCTTCTATGCCGGAGATAGATATGAAATGTAGATTTAGAAAGGCAATTTCGTTTCCAAAAGAAATTTCTCTTTCCAAAGAAGGAAATCGATATGAACTATCATTTATTTTAGAAAGAGGAGAGTACGCATTAAATGTGATCTCCGAATTGTTTTATAATCAAATTAAATGATAAAATTTCTATTTAATAAAAACTCATTTATAATTAATGAATTATTTGTATTTAGTTAGCATATTAATTTCTTCATTTTTAATTTTTTCATCTGTATTTTGGATGTTTGTTTTTCTAGAAGAATCAAATATGAATAATAAAAAACATAAAAATAGAAAGAAGAGCGTTGCTATAGTTATACCGTGCATATATGAAGGTAAGGAAATAATTAATACAGTTGAAAAGGCATTGGAAATAAATTATAAAAACAAAAGAATTTATTTAGTTTTGAATAAGAGCTCCTCTAAAGAAACTGTGGATTCAGCTAATTATTTGAAAAATAAATATAATGAAATAAATCTAATATTTGCGCCTTTTAACGGGAAAAGCAAAGTTTTAAATTATTCCATTAAAAACTTTGTTAAAGAAGAAATAATTCTAATATTGGATGCAGATACTTATGTAGAAAGAAACATGTTAAATATAGTTATTCCTTATTTTGATAATAAGGAAGTTGGTGCTGTAGTTTCTTCGGTAAAGGTCGATAATTACAGAGATTCATTAATAGCCTGGGCTCAAAAGTATGAATACGATTTATCTATTTTAGCAAGAAATGCTTCATCAAAAATAAATAGTTTGATAATTGCTCATGGTGCAGGTTCTGCTTTTAGAAAAGACATATTAGAAAAAATTAACTACTTTGATGAAAATAACATAACTGAAGATTTAGAAATAGGCTTAAGATTGAATTTGAAAGGTTATTATGTAATAAATGATTTGAAAGCAATAAGTTATACGAAAGTTCCTACTTCTCTTTATGGTCTTTTTAGACAAAGAAGGCGCTGGTATACTGGTTTTTTTATAAACTTGTTCAAATATAAAAATGAGTTGAATAAAAACAAAGATTTAAAATATGTATTTTTGCCTTTCTCAATTATTTCGAGTTCTATTTCTCTTTTTTCTTCTCTTTTGATCTTTATAAATATTCCTCAACTTATTAATTTTATAAATTTTGTAATTTCTAACAAGCAAATATTTTCTTTTATAATAACAACTGAGGTTCTTAATTATTTAAGCGCTAGCTTTTTTTCAAACGTTCTTGTAACAATATCAATAATTTTGGGTTTTACTTCTCTAATATTTATGCTTTATAAAGCAAACAATGGTTTCAATTTAGAAAATGTCTTCGGTTTACTCTTCTACGTATTTATATATAATTTTATAATTTCCTTTATATGGTTTTATTCTCTACTATTTGTACTAATAAAAAGAAAGCAATCTTCCTGGTAGTATGAAATCTAAAAAAAATATTTATTTATCGATAGTAGTTACTTCAATATTAGTAATTTCTTCTTTTCTAATTGGGTTGTCTTTAAGCTCTATTTATCAATCTAAAATAATTAATCAAATAAATAATCTTGATTATGAAGTTCAGCAGCTGCAGATTATAACTTTACTAGGATATTATTCTCCTACAGCATGCGATTATTTACATTCGTATCTAAATGAATTAGCATATAAAAATGCAATATACTCTAGTATTTATAATGATTCTACTCTTTCTACCACAAACTTAAACACTATTATGTATTTGAGAGTAGAAATTTGGCTATATGGTAATTTGTTAGTTTCTAAATGCAAAACTGATATAAAAGATATCTTATTTTTCTACACTGTAAATAACGTTGAAAGCCAAGAAGAAGGTATAGAACTAAATTATATTTATCTACAAAACACGAATAAAACGATAATATCTGCGATAAATGCAAATAGTACTTCTCCCTTAGTTAAAGATTTGATATCGCTTTATAATATAAGCAAATTCCCTGCTATAGTTTTTGATAATAAAACCTACCAAGGCTATCTTAACTATTCTTCTTTAAAAAACGTAATTTTTGACAATAATTCTATTTCGTAAGTTTAAAAATAATCGAAAGTTTAAGTTTGCAAACCTTTTCTTTCTCTTATTGATTTGACTACACTTTGATACAAACTATCAGGCAATTTCTTAAGTTCACTCCCAACTAAAGAAAATGAGCCTCTTCCTTCAGTTACGCTTCTTATTTCATCTGCTAAATTGAATGTTTCTGCTACAGGTATTTTTATAGTTATTGCTACATTTCCTAGTTCTTCTTCCACATTTTCGACAGTTCCTCGCTTTGATTGAACTAAAGCAGTTATTGAATTTATGTAAGCAGATGGCGCATCAATTCTTATTATTTGAATAGGTTCTAATAGAATAGGTCCTGCGCTTAAGAAGGCAGCTATTATAGCATCTTTCATTGCAGGTATTATTTGAGCAGGTCCTCTATGTATAGCGTCTTCGTGCAATACAGCATCATCCAGAGAAACTAAAACTCCTTCTGCTTCTTCTCTACATTGTGGCGCTCCTTTCATCACTTCTTCAAATGCTTGAGCGCACATTTCTATTATTTCTCCGATGTGCAATATTCCTCGAGTATTGTCTATAAAAATATTATTTCCTGTTATGTCTACTATTCTTTTTATCTCATCATTAGTCATGCCTGCTTCAATTAATTCTTTCTTTATTCCTTCAGGTATATTTTTGATTCTTCCTCTTGGAACTTCTTCTTCCCTTAATATTTTTAAGATATTTTCAGATAATGGCTCCAAATGTACGTAAAGTTTATTGTGTTTATTTGGAGACTTTCCTTCGAATTCCTGTGTCTTTTTAGTTATACTTTCTTTATAAACTACTATTGGAGGCGAAGTTACTATGTCTAAATTATACTTTCTTCTTAAATTATCTTCTACTATTTCTAGATGAAGAGGGCCCAACCCAGCAATAAGTATTTCTCCTGTTTGTGGATTAGTAGTTACTTTAAGAGTTATATCTGATATTGCTAAATCACGAAGGGCCTGCGTCAGCTTTGGTAAATCTTTTGGATCTTTTGGCTCAATCGCTTTTACCATTACTGGTTCTAATATGTGTTTTATTGGTTCGAACGGCTCGACATTAGGATTAGAAGATATTGTTTCTCCAGCAAAAGCATCTTTAAGACCTCCTATTCCTATTATATTTCCAGCCACTGCTTCCTCAATTTGAAACTTGTGTGCTCCTTTCCAAATATACAGTAATTGAGCTTTGCTTTGTTGTTTATTGTTTATTAAATATATGTCTTGTCCTTTTTTTACTTTCCCTGAAAATATTCTACAAACAGCTATTTCTCCTGCTTGAGGATCTACTTCTATGCTATTCAATGAGATCATTAAAGTTCCGTTAGAGTCACATTCTAGTAAAGATTTTCCTTCTGGACTATTCAAATCGCCCTTCCAAATTATAGGTATTCTGTATCTTTGTGCTTCTTTAGGATTAGGTAGGTTTTTAACAACCATTTCAAGCAAAGCTCTATAAACTGGGCTCTTCTTTGACAATTCTTTTATCTTATCTTTATCATTTTGTTTATAAGCTTCATAAACTTGCTGAAATCCTATTCCTGTATCTTTAATTGTACTTATACTAATCGCCCAATTGTCTAAAGAAGCTCCGAATGCAACAGTTTCGTTTTGTACACTTACTTGCCATTTTTGCTTGTATTCTTCTCTCGCATATAATTTAATTAAATTATTAATTTGATTAATTATTTTTGTTAACCATTCTTGCATTGCCTTTGGATCTAACTTTAATTCATTAACAAGTCTGTCTATTTTGTTAATATAAAGAACTGGCTTTACATTGTTTTGAAGTGCTTGCCTAAGTGTCATTTCTGTTTGAGGTCTAGCGCCTTCTACCGAATCAACCACTACTATAGCACCATCTATCGATCTTATAGCTCTCGTTACGTGTCCTCCGAAATCTACATGGCCGGGAGTATCTATCAGATTAATTAAGTATTCTTCTCCATTTGGTCTTTCATAAACCATGTTTACGTTAGAAGCTTTTACGGTCATTTGTCTTTCTTGCTCTATTTCTTCGAAATCTAAGACAAGGGCTTTTCCAGCTTTCTCCTCTGAAAGCATTCCGCAACCAGCTAAAAGATTATCAGCAGTAGTAGTTTTTCCATGGTCTATATGCGCTATTATTCCTATATTCCTTATTTTTTCGGTCTGTTGCATCAATCTTTTCACTTTATCAGTTAAGGACTCTTTTTCCGGCATTTCATTTTATTACACTATAATTTATAAAAGTTTTCTATTGGTTTTAGCATTCAGTTAAGATTTAAAATATTAATAGTAATTATATATATGCTATTATGATAATAGATGCCACTGGAGCTCCGCTTGGAAGGATATCGTCAGTAATTGCTAAATTAGCAAGAGAAGGCGAAGAAATAATTGTAATTAATGCTGAGAAGGCGATTTTTAAAAAAGATAAGAATTTAGTAATTAAAAAATTAGTAGAAAAGAAGAACAAAGGTAGTAATAACAAGGGTCCTTTTATTTCATTTAAGAGCACTGAGATATTTAAGAGAAGTGTAAGAGGAATGATTGGAAGGAAAAAAGCAGTTGGGAGAGAAGCATTTAAAAGAATTAAAATTTACGAAGGTATTCCAGAAGGATTAGATGTATCTCAATCAATTAATTTATTTAAGTCTCCTGACTATAATAAATATCCTACTATAAAAGAAATTTCGAAATATTTAGGCTATGAATAAGCAAAGTAACATATTTTTGGCTATCAGAAAAACATCATACGCAAAGACTCGTATTGTTCCGGGAGAAGGAAAAATATTCATAAATGGACGAGATCTTAACAGTATGGATAATATTTTATTCAAATATGAAGTAATGGAGCCTCTGTTTATTGCAGGAGATGTTGCTAAAAAATACAACTTTTTAGTTGAAACTAGAGGAGGAGGTAATTTTTCGAGATGTAGAGCGATAAGATCTTCAATTGCGAAGGCTCTGGTTAGCGTAGATAGTTCTTTAAAAGAGAAATTTGTAAAAATAGACAGAACGTTGTTAGTCGATGACAGAAGAATTACAGAACCACAAAAACCTTACAGAAGTGCAGCTAGAGCTAGAAAACAAACTAGTTATAGATGAAAAATAGTAAAGATCTTCAAGAATTTATAAAATTACATTCTATTGATGCAGAATTAATAGAAGGAGAGGATTTCTCTACTTCTGTTTCTGCTGCTCAAAGTCTTAACTTAACCCCTGATAGAATTCTTAAAAGTATAATTTTAATTTGTGATAACATTCCTGTCGTAGTTTTTCTAAGAGGAAGCAAAAGGATTTCACTTGCTAAAATAAAGAAGTTAGGCTTTAAGCACGTAAGATTAGCTAATGATAAAGAAATATTAGAAATAGTTAATTATAAAAGAGGTGCAGTTCCTCCTCTCGACTTGCCCCCTAATTTAATAAAAATACTTGACAAAGATATAGCGAATGAACATATTATGTATGCTGGAGGAGGGGATTTAAACAAAACACTTAAAATAAGAATAAGTGATATAATTAAAATAAATTCTCCTAAGATAGCAGATGTTTCTCAATAATATTCTTCTTTATAACCATCTAACATGTTCTGATATCTAAATAGAACAAATAACAATGAAGAAAGCCTATTTAAGTACTTTATTATTTGAACTTCTGGATGTTCTTTTATCGCGGTTCTTTCACATTCTCTCGCCAAGGTTCTACAAACATTAAGTAGTGTAGCTGCCTTCGAACCATTTGGCTTTACAAATTTAGAAATATCTGGAATTTTGGAGCCAAAATAATTTGTTTTCTCCTCTATAAAAGCTACTAAATCTTTTTCTAACTCCTTTTCCTTTTCTTTTGTAATAAAACCACTTACTTTAGCACTAATTAAATATATGTGTCTTTCTACTTCTTCAAGAGTTTCCCTTATTTCTTTATCAACTATTTCAGAAAGTGCTAAGCCAATATGCGCTGCTAGCTTGTCTAACTCTCCTATTAACTCGATAGCCGGACAGTCCTTTCTAACTCTTTCTCCTTTCAGATCTGTATACCCATCATCTCCTCTTCCGCTATAATACATCATTATCCGTTTCTGATTCTTTTGTTAAATAATATTTGGCTTTTCTTCTTATACCGTCTAGATAAATTCTAAATATATCATAGGATAATTTATAAATTACTAGGTCTTTCCCTCTATGTTCCGAAATAAGTATTTTGTTGAACATAGGAGAGATTATTGCATAAAAATGTTTTTTATCTTTTGCTTTACTCAAGTCTAAGTTAAGTTGTTTTGCTAATTCATTTCTTTCAATTTCTCCTTTTTCTCTTATTATATTTATTACTTTTTCCGCCTCTGCATAAAGCTTCTTACTCTTTGGGTGGTTTCCATATATCAAGAACAATATTTCTTCCATCA
Organism: Candidatus Rehaiarchaeum fermentans; assembly: GCA_025920435.1. GTDB lineage: Archaea > Nanobdellota > Nanobdellia > Parvarchaeales > Parvarchaeaceae > Rehaiarchaeum > Rehaiarchaeum fermentans. The sequence goes on along the minus strand of JAPDLT010000002.1, from coordinate 39,677 downwards.
GCACCTCTTTAATAAGTATGTATTAGAGTTTTGCGAATTTAATGATACAACACTTCCATTAAAGAAAATATTTATGTTATTTTGTTGAAAAAATATGTTAAATAGCGAGAATGTGCTTGAATTAAGATATTTCATAGAACATAAGCTATTAGCTATGTAAGAAAACTCTATTTCTTTTATTTGAAATGAAGCATAACTTTCGAATGAATTTAAGGAAAATGAAAATAAAGTAGCAATTGAAAGTGATATAGCTACCATCGGTAAAAAGATAATCAATATTGCTTGGCTTCTCATTATCTTATTTATTTTATTTATTATATTATTTTCTATAAGCTTTTAAAGCTGAAAAATAAATAAATAGTATCTGGTATTTGCCATGGAGGAAGAAATATTAATGAATAAAAAGAGGTTCCTAGCTTTTAATTCGTCTAATCTGAAAGAAGCTTTGAAAAGTATAGGTATAAGCGTAGATATTAATAATGGTAAAGTTATAATAAGAGGAGATGCGGTTAATGTTATGCTAGCTAAGGAAGTTATAACAGCTTTTAACAGAGGTTTTGACGAAGATGCATCAAAGTTGTTGCTAAATGAAGATTATTTTTTGGAGATAATTTTATTAGATTCTTATACAAAAAATAAAAAAAGAATGATTAAATTGAAGGGAAGAATTATAGGAAGAGACGGATCAATAAAAGCTAAGATAGAAAGAACTACTAACACTAAAATATCTGTATTTGGTAAAACTATCTCTATAATAGGCAAATACGACGAAGTTGATAAAGCAAAAAGAATTATAAATAAAATATTAAGTGGGAAATCACTATCGGTAGCTTTTGGGAGCATCAATTATGGTTGAAGAAATATTTGATGTTGCAGAGGAAATTGCTCAGAAACAAAGGAGTATTAGTGTAACAGAATTTTTCGAAAAGAACAGACATTTATTAGGGTTTGAGAATAAGCAGAAAGCTCTTCTTACTTGCGTAAAAGAAGCTTTAGATAATTCTTTGGATGCATGTGAAGAACAGGCTTACTCTCAAATAAAAAAAGGTTTAAAACCAGAATTACCTGAAATCTTTGTTCAAGTAGAAAAAGTAAGCGAGGATTATCAGATATTAAGCCAAGATAAATTAGTTGGAATATTATCTATTTCGGATAAAAATGTTAACTTTTCTTATCATGGTAAAGATATCACTAAAGAAAAGAAAGAAAAAATAAGTTTTGAATATGAAGATGGTTCATTCAATATTATTATTTCTGAGGATAAGGTTTCAATCCAACCAAATAACTTTTCTCTAAAGAAAAAGAGTCCACGTTATAAGATAACTATATTAGATAACGGGCCTGGAATAGTGGAAGAAAAAATGCCATTTATATTTGGCAAGATGCTTTATGGAAGTAAGTTTCACATGATGAAACAATCTAGAGGGCAACAAGGTATAGGCATACATGCTGCAGTTCTTTATTCTCAATTAACTACTGGAAAACCTGTTACAGTAATATCTAAGACTCTTAAGGGCAAAGCCATTAAAATGCAAATAGGGGTCGATACTATAAAAAACGAACCGATAATTTATTCCCGTGAAGAAGTTAAAGATTTTCCATATGAGCATGGAACAAAAATTGAGCTAGAAATAGAGGGAATATACGTTGCTGGCTCTAAAGGCGTTGATGAATATATAAAAAGGACTGCCCTAGTAAATCCTGCTTCTACAATAATTTACATTAATCCTCTAGGTCAAAAATTTAAGTATGAAAGGGTTACAACTTCCTTGCCTCCAGAACCTAAAGCTATCAAGCCTCATCCGCAGGGGCTAGAACTAGGATCTTTTATTAGGTTAATGAAGGAAAGTAAGGAAAAATCTATTCTGAGAGCCTTAGAAGAAGAATTATCAAGAGTGAGTAAAAATATAGCAGAAGAAACACTCAAAAGCGTAGGCATTGATCCCAAAACTTCTCCCAAAGAAATATCTACCGATATGTATGACAAAATACTTAAAGCACTTCAATCTTTGGATTTATTGAGACCACCTACTGATTGTCTTTCTCCTATAGGAAAGGAATTAATAGAAAAGAGCTTAAAAGCTGAATTCTCTCCTGATTTTGTCTATGCTGTTACCAGAAAGCCGGAAGTTTATAGAGGAATTCCTTTTTTAATAGAGGTTGGTTTGGCTTATGGTGGAAAAATAACGCTTCAAAAAGCAGAATTGATGAGATTCGCCAATAGAATACCATTGCTTTCAGATGCATCTTCTTGTGCAATCACTGCTGCATTTTCTGCTATAGACTTTTCAAGATATAATTTGCAGGTAGAAGGAAAAGTTCCTCTTGGTCCTTTAGTAGTTTTGGTCCATATCGCAAGTGTTTGGGTTCCTTATACTAGCGAGGGAAAGAGCGCAGTCGCTAAGTATCCTGTTATTATGAACGAAATAAAACTTGGTTTGCAAGAAGCACTAAGAGAACTTGCTCTTTATCTTGGTAGGCAAAATAGAAAAAGGATGTTTGAAGAGAAAATAAGTTTATTTAATAAATATTCTGTAGAATTAGTAGAGGATCTAGCTAAATTGACAGATAAAGATGAAAAATTAATTAAAGCTAGCGTAGATAAATTATTAGAATCTAGAAGGAAGCAAATAGAAGAAAGCGTAACAAAATCTTTGGAAGATGGAAAAGAAAGCACTAGATGAAGAAAGTATCTTAAAAATAAAGCAGCAAGTAGTTGAAAAACTTAGAAATATAGGTGAGACTATATTAGATCAAATTAATAAAGGTGAAAACCCTTATTTAGAAATACCTATAAGACACCTTTCTAACGTAAAATTTAATAAAGAAAAAAGGATACTTGAGCTTGGATCTGCCCTATCTAAAAGATACTATTTGGATGTAGGAGCTGTACGAAAATTCGTTCAAACACTAGCTGTTGCCGCAATTTCCAAACAGCTAATTGAAGAAAAAACACATGCGCATTTAAGAGATATTTTTTACATGCTTAAGAAAACTCTTCCTAATACAAATATTGATTTAGTTTATGAGCAAACAGAGAGCGATAAGGCAATAGAGGATTTAGAATTAATTACGTCCTTTAGTAGAGAACAACTAAATATAGGAGCAGATAAAAGAGGAGTTGTTGCAGGTGAAGTTGTAATTGAAGATAATAATGATATTATAGATTGGTCGAAGATGGGTAGCGGAGGATGGTCAATACCAAGTAACACTGAAGAATTAGTATTTAAGAAAGTTGATGCAGATTTTGTATTAGTTATGGAAAAGAACGATCTGTGGGAAAGACTTAATGAAGATAAAGTGTGGAAAAAGTTACATTGCATAATAATGGGTACTCAAGGACAAGCTACTAGAGGTACGCGAAGGCTTTTACAGCGTCTTAATAGTGAATATAATCTGCCAGTTTATGTATTGACGGATTTTGATCCTTGGGGTATCTATATATACTCTGTTATCAAATTCGGATCTATAAATTTAGCACACGAATCAGAAAGACTTGCATTGCCGCAAGCCAAATTTGTGGGATTAAGATACGACGATATTTCTAGATATAATCTCAAAAAACATATAATTAAGTTTAAAGATGTAGACTTTAGCAGACTTGATCAAATATCTAACTACGATTGGTTTAAGAATAATAAAGAATGGCAGGAAGAATTAAATAAAATGAAGAACTTGGCTGGCAAAGTAGAATTAAATGCATTAGCAGCAAATGGCATTAAATTTATATCTGAAAGATATATTCCAGAGAAAATAAAGGAAGGAGAGTTTTTAGATTAATCCTAATTCTTTCTTTGCAGCATCATTCATTTTATCCGGAGACCACGGTGGGTCAAAAGTTATATCCACGTCAACTCTTTCAGCCTTTGTACTTTCTTTTATTTTTTCTTTAACGTCTTCTATGAATATATCTATGATTGGGCAAAAAGGCGAGGTTAATGTCATAAGTATATATACTTTCTCTTCATCGATTTTTATGTCATAAACAAGTCCTAGATCTACTACGTTTATAGGTATTTCAGGATCGTAGCATTTCTTTAATGCCTCAAGTACTTCTTCCTTCGTTATCATTCTTAATAAAGTGCCTTTAAAAATATTTATTTGATAAAATTTATTTTACCCAAAAATTAAATCAAATGAAAAGTTAAAGTAAAATTTGTAACTGATATTTTAATTATTTGCCTAAATTACAAAAAATAAGATTATATTAGTTATAAGGAGCTGAAGAGGTGCAATGTAAGCCATAGCAGGGTGTCCTCTCCTCTTTTTTCCAAAGAAGAAAATTAAAGTCAAAGCGAATATAGCAATGATCTCTTCTAAAAAAGCCAAGCTTATAAGATTTGTATAAAATAGAATTGAAGAAATTAATATATTTGAGAAGGCTAGATCTCCTAATCCCAGAAATCTGAATGTTTTCTTGCCTTCTCTCTTGCTTCCTGCTTGTAAAACTATACCTAAATATTCAATTCTTTCTTTGAAAGGTTTAATTAATTTGATCATGTGATCAGTGAGATAAACTGATACAAAATCATAAACAGCTATTATTCCCAGAAGCAACTCTGTACCTACTATTCCTATAATTATTCCCAATGTTGCTGCAACATACGCTGCTATTATTATATTATTAAAGTTTGCTAAGATCATCGATTTTTTCTCGTAATAGAGTAAAATTAAAGTTAGTGCAAAAGAAATTATAATGTTTAAAAAAATTGAAAAGAAGGAAAGTATAATTATTGCTCTTATAAGTAAAAACAAGTTTGGTATGTAGTTCGCCTTCTTGTTTTTGGAATAGAGAAAATTTATTATGTATGATGTTAAAATTATTATACCTACTAAAGAAAAAATATAGTAAATTACATAAGAATTTGAGTAAGTGAAGTTTGAAGGCAAAGCCAATTTTCTATATTCGTAAGTAATCAAGTAAGTTAGTAAAAACAGTATTATAAATACACCAATTAATTCAAATACCGTTTCGTATCTTTTCTTCATGACTTGTTTTCTCATCAAATAGCGTTGCTAATATTAACAACGCAAATCTAGGGTTTCCTCCTGATTTTTTATATACTTCCTCAATTTCTTTTTCCGAGAACGGCGAAACGTCGTTTGAAGGCCTATTTCTAATTGTATTTAGTCTATTTATTATTACCTTTTTAAGGTCTTCATAAGACAATCCTTTTATTTCTATTATTTTTAGGTTTTCAAAACTTACTTCGGTGGAGATATCTTTTTTCCTATTATCTATCAAAATGATGGCGCATTTCTTTACTAGGTTTTTTATGAGATAATGAAAAGAAGTAATTTTTTCTTTAGGGAATCCATCCTCGTTATTTATATCATCAATTATAATAAGATACTTTTTGTTATCTTCTAGTTTTAATGAAGAGAGATATTCTAATGTGTCACTATCTAAATATCTATATATCACATTTACATGCTTATCTAAAGTACTTATTATGTGGAGTATTATAGAAGTTTTACCTACTCCTGGATGCCCTTTTATTATAATTGGGCCGATTTCCTTATTCAACGCGTGATATATAAGCACGCTTAATTCTGCTATTTCTTTTTCTCTATCTACCAAATTTTCTCCTTTTACGGGGACAATACTAATAAAAGGATTATTTGTCATAATAATTTATTAACTAAACCTTTAAAAGCTGTTTGCAGCGCCCGTAGTTCAGCCCGGACAGAACAGTCGCTTCCTAAGCGACGTGTCGCAGGTTCAAATCCTGCCGGGCGCAGAGGATTTTTGAAATTTTAGTTAATTGTATGATTTTTAGAAGTAAACCAATTAATATTTGAAAATATTTTTATTGTTTTTTATTAGATTTAATGAAGCTTTTAGACTCAGAATCACTTAAATCTAACATTAAAATTTACAATAAAGCGCTTTCTATAAAAAATACTGTAAAAGTAGAAAGTATATCCTTAAGAAATATATCTTTTATCGTAAAAGGAGATAACACTTATCACAGCGTTATATATATAGAAAATAAAGGGTGGTCTTGTGATTGCAAATATTATTCTATACATGGTAGAATTTGTTCTCACATAATAGCAGTTAATCTAAGGCTTAGAGAATCCTTGCTTTGCTACAAAAATAAAGAATAAAAAGAAAAGTATTGAAGAAGAAATCAATAGGTATTTGATTAAAAATATGTTATTACTTAATAGCAAGATTAAGACCAAACAAATTATACCTAAGAACGCAAATAAAAGCGCAACAATATTGCACATTTTCATTATTTAATATTTATCAAACTTAATAAAAATATGGAAGAATTAGAAAATGTTCAGAAGGTTTTGAGAGATGCCTCTAATATAGCATATGATTTATCTACTATGTCTACTATAATAACCTCTATAACGGGCAGGCAAATTAAAAAAAATAATGAGCAAATAATTAAAGAAAATGAACAAGATACTCCTTCAATTAATATGAAAACAGAAGAAGTAAGCTTTCCTCCTAAATCTATCGAGAAAAAACCAAACAATCCCGTTTTTCCGTTCTTTTCAAAGAATAAGGTAGAAAAGGAGGATATTAAGATTAAGGAGGAAGACTTTTCGAATGTTACTCAAAAAGGTTCTCCTGAGGCATTTCTTCAATTGGTATTAAAAAGAAAAAGCATCAAGATAACTGAAGCCTCTAAAGAACTTGGTGTTCCTAAGGAAGTAGTTGAGAAGTGGGCAGAGATATTAAACTCACAAGGTCTTGTTAAACTAAAATATCCTTTCTTTGGAGATCCTATTGTTAGCGTATGATTGAAAAAAGTAAGACTGGAGTAGAAGGACTTGACGAAATGCTTTATGGTGGTTTTCCTAAAGGATATTCTGTCTTTTTAACAGGAACAGCTGGAAGCGGTAAAACTACGCTCTCTATGCAGTTTTTAACTGAAGGAAGTAAGGAAGGGGAGGCTGGAATTTATATTTCATTCGAAGAACCGCCTGAGCAAATAGTCCAGGATTTTTCTGTATTTGACTCAGAAATTAATCAATTAATAAGTACAGGTAAAATAAAAGTAGTTAGTTTACCTCTTTCAAGCATAGAAAACTTAAAGGAAGAAATAGAAAGCGAAATTGATGCATCTAACATAAAACGTCTCGTTCTTGATTCAGTCTCTTATTTAAGGATATTCTTTCCTGACTCTTTTAGTTATAGAAGAGCTATAATAGATTTAATTAATTTGTTTAAGAAAAAATCTGTGACTTCAATTTTAATTGGAGAAATACCATACGGCTTTAATTCTCTTTCTGATACAGGAGTAGAAGAATTTGCAAGCGATGGAGTAATAGTTTTAAATACTATACAAAAGCAAGATACTTTTATAAGGTCTATAAAAATAGTTAAAATGAGAGGTACTAAATTCCTTAATAAACTATGCCCTTACGAATTCGTAGAAAATAAAGGAATAATAGTTTATCCTAACGCTGAAGTGTTTGCAGAAATGTAAGATGGATACTTTATGGGTTGATAAGTATAGGCCTAAATCATTTGATGATGTTGTGGGACAGGAAGAGGCAGTGCGCAAACTAAAGGCAATGGCTGAAACTAAAACGGTTCAGCATTTGCTTTTTTCTGGACCTCCAGGTGTTGGCAAAACTACTTGTGCTTTAATCCTGGCAAAAGAATCGTTAGGAGAAAATTGGCAGGATAATTTTATGCAACTCAACGCATCAGATGATAGAAAATTAATAACTATTCAAACAAAAGTAAAGGAGTTTTCCAGATCTAAGCCCCTGAACTCAAGCTTTAAAATTATATTTTTAGATGAGGCAGATTCATTAACGACTGAGGCACAACAAGCTCTTAGGAGAATGATGGAAGACTATGGTGAAAATTGTAGATTTATATTTAGCGTTAATTATCAGTCAAACATTATAGAAGCTATACAATCAAGGTGTGTTATAATAAGATTTAAATCTCTAGATAAAAGTGCAGTTTTTTCACTTATAGATAAAATTTCTAATTCAGAAAACTTAGAAATAGATGAGGAAGCAAAAGAAGCACTTTTTAATTCTACAATGGGGGATTTGAGAAGATTAATAAATCTAATGCAATCGATAGCGTCTGTATCTAAAAAAATAACTGCTGAATTAGTGTATAAGAGTCTTAGCAAGATAAATTTAGATAAGATTGATAAAATATTCAAGAGTGCTTTATCAGGAGATTACTTAAGTTCTAAGAAAGAATTAGATGATATAATTTCTCAAGGAGTTTCTCCTTCTGAAATTATTAATGCAATGTATAATTATGTAATAAATTCAGATATTGCTGTTGAGAAAAAAATAAAAATAATTGAGCTAATTGCTGAAGCAGACTACAGAATTATAGTTGGGGCCACTCCATTAATACAATTAAATGCTATTCTAGCAAAGATTACAGAATGGTAATTAAGATACCCTATTCTTTAGAATTTTTTGTAAATAAGAAAGTTTTAGATGAAGTCTTATCTAAATTCAATGATAATTTTAAGGCTATTCTGGTAGGACCTAATGGAGTAGGTAAGACGTTCCTAGCAAGAGCGATAGCTAATAAATTTAACCTTAATTTCATAAGTTTGGATGCTTATTTTATAGAAGAGGAAAATAGAGAGGAAATATTAGATAAATTCAAAAGGATTATTTCTTCAAAGAGTTTAGATGGAAAAAGAAATTTGCTTCATATAACTAACGCAGAAAAGCTTTTTGCTGTAGATCCTATAATTTTTCAGAAAGTTGCCACATTTGAAGGCATAGTATTTTTCGAAACAAATTCCGATTTTGTGTTCTTTTCTAAAAATAAAAGATATATAGAAGGCATTGAAGTAATTCGCTTTTTTAAGCTTACTTTTTATGAACTTCGGAAAATATTAAATAATTTAGAGAAGCTCAATAGGGTTGAAATTCCTGAAGAGATTGAAGAAAAAATAATTTTGAATGCACACGGTAATGCGCACAGTCTTATAAATGATTTTAATTCCTTTTTAATAACTCATTCATATAAATTTGAAAGTAGAAATTCAGAAGATAACTTATTTGATTCAATCAGATCTTTATTAGAAGGCAAAGAATTAGGATATTTTTTAACCGCAGACGAAGCACATAATTTTATTATTTGGTTAAATGAAGAATTGCCTTTGAATATGAAATCAAAAGCACTCATATTAGCTTTGGATTCCTTAAGTTATGTAGATATGTTGTTAACTCGAGTTAAAGAAGGAAACTGGCATCTTTTGAAATATATTAATCAACTTATTAATATGATTTCTTATATTCATCCGGTAGATAAACCCAAATTAACCTATAAAATAAATTATAATATTTACTTTTCTAGATAAATATCAAAACAAACTCTTGATGTATAAGGAGAAACATCTCCACACTTTGTAAAATCTATGTTTTTTATTACTTTATATTCATCTTTTAAAAGGTTTGATATTTTTCTTGCTTCTGAATTTAAATCTGAATCGTAATATCTAACAAATTTATATAAGTGAATGACTCCTTTATTTACTTTATTTATAGCAAATGATAAAAATTTTTCGGCTTCCGAAGGTAAATTCATTATTATTCTATCATAGTCCCCTTCTATTTTATTAATCATCTCTTTTGCGTCTCCAAGCAAAGGTATTACGTTTTTTACTTTGTTTAATTCAATATTTCTCTTTAGCAATGAATAAGCATAGTGGTTTATTTCAATTGCATATACTATTTTTGCTTTTTTAGCTAATAATATAGAAAATGGGCCTACTCCGCTAAACATATCTATTATTTTTTCACCGCTTTTTACTAGCTCATATATTCTTTTTCTTTCATTTTGCATAGAAGGATCAAAGAAGCATCTTCTTAAATTTACATAGAATAAGCAGCCATTTTCTTTAGTTAGAAAGACTGATTTATTTTTCCCTGCTATTAATTTTAGTTTAGGAACACGTTCTCTTCCTTTTATTTTTTCTATTTTTAGGAAAACACTTTCCGCTTTTGTTTTTCGAAGAATTTCCGCTCCTATTTCCTTGTCGTATTTTCCGTAGTCCCTGTTAGATTCTATAATAATTGCAGTTCCTATTCTTTTGAAGCCTCGAGGTATTTGCTCAATAATTTGCATTTTATTTCCAAATTATGTTAAGGCCAGGCCTTCCAGGCATTGCTTTTTCATTACTTTCTTTTATCTCTACTGATGCATTGAAAATTTTGGCTAAATACTCTTTAAGTTCGTTAAATACTTCTTTCTCCAATTCGTAATCATAATTTCTTAATTCATTTATGTTTTTCAAGTATTTTTTAGCCCCTTCTATCTTTTCAATTTCTTTTAAACTAATTTCTTTATCTCTTAACTCTACTATCTTATTAACTATTTCAAAATCTTCTTTTTTAGCAATGCTTATTTCTATCTTTTTCGGTTCTTTTCTAAATCTTTCGATTAGTTTTTTTATGTCTTCAATAGTTTTTTGAAATACTTGAAATTCATTTTCCACTTCTTTGTTTATTTCCTTTATGTTAGGTTCAGGCCAGGATTTATAACTTTCTAACAATCTATTATCAAAAACCTTGGCAAAATCTTCCGTTATTGAAGGAAATATTGGATGAATCAATTTGATTAAAGTGAATATATAATCTGATATAACTTCTTTATTTTTGCCGCCCATTTCTATATAAGTTCTTAAGTTTTCTATTCCTTGATAAAAGGCTAAATATAATGCATTTCTGTATCTAAAGTTTTCCAAGCTGTCTGTTACTTTTATTATTAATTGATTTTTTAGAGATTTTAGATAATCATCCAATACTTTAATCTTTGAATCATCAAATGCATTCATCATTTCAATAATGCTTGCGAGTAAATCGATTTTTTGATCGAATGCTTTTAATTCTTTTAAAGAAAATTCTTCATCATCTATACCATTACCTAGGCAAGCTATTACTCGTAATTTATCAATACCATTTTCTTTTACAAATTCATCTATCAATATTCCATTACCTTTCGATTTTGACATTTTTATTTCATTTATTGTTAACCATCCATGCGCTTCTATTGCTCGTGGCCATTTATTTGGAGGAAACATTATTGCATGATTCATTAAAAAGAAGGTTAAATGATTAGGTATTAGCTCTTTTGCTGAGATTCTTACATCCACTGGATACCAATAATTAAAGGCTTCTCTCATCTTTAGAGCAACTTCTTTAATTTCTTTATCTAGCTCTACCTCCTTTTCCAAAAAGACGAAATCAAATAAATCATCATTTATCTTTTCTTCAGGGACTTCCTTTATTATATCTGCTATAGTGTAATAAGCCATGTAGATTGTAGAATCACTTAAAGGTTCTATTACTTGTGTCTTGTCCCAAGGGAATTTTGTTCCTAACTCCTTTTTCCCGCTTCTCGTACAAGCTTTATCTTCTAATGATAAAATTGAAGCTATCAATAAATTTTTTGCTTCTTCTGGATATATTTTCATTCCATTTAAAAGTTCTAAGCATTTTCTTTTCCAGTCTTCATCTGAATATTTTATAAACCATTGATCCTCTACTATTTTTACAATTCCTTGCGCCTTACATCTACAAACTACTGGATTTATTGTATCGTATATTTTATCATAAACTCCTTTTTCTTTTAATATTTCTATTACCTTTTGTCTTGCTTCTTTAACACTCATTCCTTTCAATCTTGGAGAGATAATTATTCCCTTTTCATCTTCTATTCTATAAACATATTTTGTGGCTTCTTCTAATCCTTTTTGACTTGTTCCAAATAATTGTAAACTTTTTTGCACTAAATCATCTTCTCCTTCTACTTCTATAACTTTTATAATGTTTGCATTAGGATCTATCTTTTTTAAGTAAAAGTAATCAAAAGGCGCGTGAGCTGGAACACTCATTACTATTCCTGTCCCCTTTGAGGTTACAAAATCTGCTGCATAGATCGGTATTTCTTTATTATTAATATTATCTTTTGCCATTTTGTTTAATATTGTATTTATGTCAAAATCTTCCTCTTCTTCTATCTTTTTTAATTGATTTTTAAGCTTTATTACGCTTTCTTCCGCAACTATCCAATATTCACCATTGACCTTTAATTTTTTATAATGTAATTTAGGATTGACCCAAAGATTTGTACAACCAAAGATTGTTTCTGGTCTTAATGTAGATATTGGTAATACAAGCTTATCTAAATAAAACTTAATTATAGTAAATTCTACCGGGCTTTCTCCTTCTCCTTCTGATCTATCATGATCTCCTAATGCTGTTCCTTCTCTAGGACACCAGATCACTGGATGAGTACCTTTGTAAACTAATCCTTTCTCCTTTAGTTTTTTGAATTGCCATTCAACAAATTTTTGAAATCTTATATCAGTTGTTCTAAATTCTTTTCTCCAATCTATAGTATAGCTTGCATATTCGAATTCTTTTTTTATTTCATCTGCAAAATAGAAGCCTAATTTTTGAGGATCTTCGAATTCATTCAATTTTTTATCATCTACTTTGTAAATATCTTTAAAAACGTGAAGAAGCTTTTCATCCTTATTTTTTATTGCAATGGACATTCCAACAAGTGGTCCTCCGGTAAGGTGAAATCCTTGTGGAAATAAAACATTGTAACCTTGCATTCTCTTAAATCTAGCTCTTATGTCTGCTCTGCCCCATGTATAAGCATGGCCTAAGTGTAGAGGCCCATCAGGATAAGGTATCGGTACTGTTATAAAGTATTTTTCTTTTTTTCTATCTATAGTAGGTTGACTTATTTTTTCGAATTCTTTTATCCATTTTTTGTCAATTTCCTTTATATCCATATATTCACTCGTATACTAGATTTTTAATTTTAAAGTTTTAAAATTTAATATGATTCCTAATAAAGAAAAAGATCTTTCTGCGTGGTATATAGAATTAGTTCAGCAAGCTGATTTAATGGATTATTCTGCAATAAAAGGATTCTACATATACAAACCTTATCTTTATGATATGTGGGAGAAATATAAAAGCAGTCTTGAAGCTGAAATTAGAAAAGAAGGTGTTCAAGATGCATATTTTCCTATTCTAATTCCAGAATCACTTCTTAAGAAAGAGGTTGAGCATATAGAAGGTTTTACTCCAGAAGTAGCGTGGGTGGAAAGGGCCGGAGATAAAAAATTAGAAGAAAGATATGCTGTAAGACCTACTTCTGAAACTATTATGTATTATTCTTATTCAAAATGGATACATAGCTACAAAGATTTACCTTTAAAACTGAATCAGTGGAATAATATGGTTAGATGGGAAACGAAGGAAACTAGGTTTCTACTAAGGCAAAGGGAGAATCTGTGGCAAGAAGGTCATTCTGCATTTAAGACTGCGGAAGAGGCTGATAAAGATGCTAGAAAAATGTTAGAAATTTATTCGAAAATTATAAAAGATCTTCTAGCAATTCCTTTCTTCGCTGGAAGGAAAAGTGAATCAGAAAAATTTGCTGGAGCCGTAACTAGTTATACATTAGAAACTATTTTTGATAATGGATATGCAGCTCAAATAGCAACTTCTCATTATTTAGGTCAAAACTTTTCCAAGGCCTTTGATATTAAATTCCTTAATGAAAATAATCAGTGGGAGTATGTCTATCAAACTTCATGGGGCACTTCTACTAGATTACTTGGTGCAATGATAATAATTCATTCAGATAATAATGGACTAATTTTACCTCCTAAAATAGCACCAATTCAATTTGTAATAATACCTATAATTTACTCAGAAGAAGATAAGTCATTAAAATCTCTAGAATTAAGTAAATTGATATTTGAAAAAATAAAGTCTTTTGGATTTTCATGTAAGTTAGATGATTCTTTAGAAAAAACACCTGGATGGAAATATAATGAATATGAATTAAAAGGAATTCCTTTCAGAATATCTGTTGGTGAAAAAGAAGTTTTATCTAGAGAAATATCTATAAAGAGAAGATTTGATGGTAAAATATTTAACATAAAAGTAGATGAACTTTCAAAGGAGTTTCTACAAGAACTTATAGAAAAAACACAAACTGAAATGTACGAGAAAGCTCAAGCTAAAATTAATAAATTAGTTCAAAAAGTAAAAGACTCTAACTTAGCAATAGATTTGCTGAAATTAAATAAACCTATTATAGTTTCATGGTGTAATGAGATGGAGTGCGAAAAACATATAAAAGATTTAACAGGTGCTACTTCGAGAGTTATACTTGATGATTCTCCCGAAGAAAAGGTTTGTGTTTTCTGTGGGAACAAAGCAAGAGTTACAGCACTTTTTGCTAAATCCTTTTAATGAACTCAATTGATTATTATAATTCAATAAGCAAGAGCTACGAAAAGCTTTATAAAGCGGAGCAAATAGAAAAATTGATATTTATATCAGCTTTTTTAAATTTAATAAAGGCTAAAGAAGTATTGGATGTAGGAGCAGGAACAGGTTTACTCGAAGAGCTTAATCCTCATATCAGTTTTACTGTGTTAGAACCATCTAGAGGTATGCTTAAAATTTTAGAAAGTAAAAAACTTAAAAACATAAAAGACATATGCAATTGCAAATTAGAAGATTTTCAAATGAATAAAAAGTTTGATGCTGTAACTTCTGTAACAGTTTTACAAGATATTGAAGAAAAAGATAGAATTAATTTTATTTATAAGTTACTTAGGTTAGGCAAGTTTGTAATTCTGACTTTTTTAAAAGCTTCGAATATAAGAATCCCTGAGGAATTAACAAAATATCTCTTACTCAGTAAAGAAATATCTAATGATTATGTTTTTATATTTAAAGGAATATAATTTGTTATGTAGTTATGGAAAACAAAGACAGATTTGAGTCAAGAGAAATAGTAGGGAAACAGGTTGTTAGCAAAAGTGGCAGGAAGATAGGTATGGTTAAAGATTTACTTTATGATACGAGGAGCGGAGAAATAGTATACTTTTCAATAAAAGATCCAACTCCTTACGCTAGAGAATTAAGACTAGAAAAGGACGAAGAAGGAGATCTATTAGCGCCTTACGCTGCAGTTATTTCAGTAGGTGATTTTGTGGTAATAGCTGAAGAGGATTTAATTTAATTTTAAATTAAATTCTTTTATTCTGAATCCTCCAGGCGGTATTAATTTATCTATTTTATCTTTTTCTATCAAAATTTTTGCTTTTTTCTCTAGTATTTTAAGAATCCTGTCAGTTTTTCTTTCAGCATCGGGTTCTATTAAAATATAGGAAGTTTCCGGTTTGTGCGCATAAGGCAATATAGATAGCATGTTTTCTTTTTTAGAAAGGCCTATATAAACAAATATTGGTGTCTTAATTAATTCTCTTTTGCCTACAATGTAAAAAGCACCTTTTTTTAAGTATTCTCCAGAAGGAGGGCTTCTAGTTATCTGTTCTCCTCTAAATAAAAATACTTCTCCCTCATAAAATCTGTTCTTCCAGAAAGAAGAATACGCTGCAGCTAATATAGCAGCTTCTTCTTTATTTTGTTCTGTAAGTTCTCCTCTTAATATCAGAAAAGGAGCTCCTAATATATTAGCATGAAAAACATAATCATCTTTTTTAAGGTATTTTTTAATTATCGATTCGTTTTGTTCCTGATCTTTGCCCCAAAATAATAAGGAATTGTCTTTAGTATAAGAATATCTAAATCTTCCATACCAATCATTACTTTCTATTAAAGTTGGTTTTTCTAATTCTATACTTAAATTTTCTCTGTTTTTTGCCGCTCTCAATCTTTTCAAGTTATGATATAATTTATCTAGCAGATTTCTAATGTCTGTGTTCAAAGGGATTTTTATTGTTTTTGCCTCTATTTGATTATTGCTATACTTGAATCCCAATTCTTCTATGTTTTTTATTCTCTCTTCTAAAGGTTTTTTTGACTTTATTATTTCTTTAGCGAGATATATTTTATCTAAATTTTCATTTATAAAGGAGATCTCTTCTTCAATATCTTTGATTCTTTCTTCTATATTATCTTTTATATGTTTTTCTTGCGATTTAGTTACTTCACTTATTAGAGCTTCGTTAAAAGAAGAGTAAGGTACGCAATTTTCCGTCTTTATTGTAGTTATTATATTGTCTTTCTTATTAGGAAAATACTCTTCTAATAATTCTTTATATGTTTTAATAAGTATTGCTGCATCTTCTTTAGTCGGCTTCTTATTTTTTTCAATTTTTGCTCTTTTGCATATTTCTTCTGCGTAGATTCCTCCCAATCTTAAATCTGTAGCTAACATTTTTACTAAAGTGGATTTATTAGAATTTTCTAACGCTTTTCTCATCTCCTCTTCATTTTGTAAGGGCTTTATTTCTTCTATTTCATAAAACTCATTTTCTAGTATCTTTCTTCTACCAAAATCTTTTTCTAAGGTAGCTTTTATTATTTTGTTGTTTTTATCAGTAAGTATTATATTGCCTGGCGGGAAAAATTCAGCTATTAATTTATAATTTTCTGATTCTAGAAGCAGCGTTCTATTAAGGCCCAAAACTTTTATATTCTTAATTTCTTTCAAGTATTTTTCTACTGTATTGCTAAATTCACTTTCTTTGCTGAGCCCAAGTCTTAATCTGCTAAACAGAAGATAGCTATTATTTATATATAAAAATTTTCTACCGTCTTTAGAGAATAGATCTAATTCTAATCCTATATTGGAGCTTTTTACTTTCGTTATTTTACTTTCTATTATCCAAAGCAATTCTTTTTCTACAAATTTTAGTAAATCTGGAGCTAATATTTCCATTAAGAGTAAGTAGATTTCAAAGCACCTACTATTTCATCCACAGAATTTGCTAGACTTTTCTTTCTACTTTCTATTAACTCTTTATTCATTCTGTCGAATAGAGGCCTTAATATTTTCAAAAGTCCCGCACTCCATTTTTCTTGATAATCTAGCATCATGCTAGCATCTATTGATAAATCTACTTTTCCTATCTTAGTTTGAGTAGGTACATTATTTTTTAAAACCGTAGCATCTTTTACATCTGAAAAATTTATTTTTACTGTTAGAGAATACATCGTATAATCATCAAGTTGTTTTGTAGCACTCCATTCTATGCTATAGTTTTTATTTTCAGATCCTGATTGTTCAAATTTTGTTTCTTCTACACTAAAACCTTTCGCTTCGAGATTCTTTTTAACTACTTGTAGAAAGCCATTTACATCTATTATTCCTGTATAACTAAATTTTTTACTTGTTATGGGCAATTGGTCCATAATTTATGGATAAATCGCTTAATTTAAACGCTTAATAAAATTCCTATTAAACCTAGCAATATTTCTATTAAGGTAATTAAACCAGTTATTTGCCACTCTTTAAACTTTCCTTGATAGAAAACATGTGTTAACGAATATATTTTATTTCCATAGAAAGATTTAAGAGTTCCATCTTTTTGAATAATTCCAAAGGAATGAGCATGAAATCTGGCCCTTGCTTTCAGAATAAATTCTATTATCCACGGTATTAAAAGAATTAATCCTAATGTATAACCTCTTGATAAAAATATCATTGTTCCTAAAGAAATCCCTAGCAAATAAGTAAGACTGTCTCCAGGCAATATTTTCGCGGGGTAAACTCCATAGTAAAGATAGCCTGCTATTGTTACTATTATTAAAATTCCAGTTACATATGCAGTAGGATTATTTGTTATGATACTATATATTACAAGAAATAGTATTGCAACGCCAGAAGTTTGAAGAGCTAATCCATTTAGCCCTTCTAGCATATTAACTGCATTAGTAGTGAAGAGTAAAGTTAGTCCCTCAAGAATTACAAAAATATAGAGGGGCAACTTTATATTTATTCCAAACAATGTTCCGGCCGGAGGCACACTCATTGCGAGAATTGGTATTATTGCAATTATGCTCCAAATTGGTTTTTCTTTTTGGGAAAGGCCTCCATTCAAATATTGTTTAGATATTTTTCTCTTCAGGTTTCTTATTCTGTTAGTAACTACATCATCTAAAAATCCTACAAAAGTAGCTATACTAGCTGCTGCCAAAAACAGAGCTAGATTTATTAAATTCACATCATTTTTTACAATACTACTTTCAAATATGAAAGCACTTATCCCTACTGTTAAACCTACTAATAGAACCAGCCCCCCGCTTGCAGGTAAAGTAGGTGCTTCTTTTTTATTTCTATCTATTGCAGTTATAGAAGCACTAACTAATATCTTTCTTAGATAATTTCCAACAATTAGAGTTATTAAAAAAGCAATTAAAACAGAAATTCCTAGCTCTTCAAGCATTATGTAAATTATATTTTTAACTATATAATTTATGAAAATAGTAAAAAATATTAACGATTTTTTAATTGGCGTTTCTTTATTTTCATTATTTGCTATTTTAATACTATTTTTAGTAAGAATTAAAAAAGATAAGATTAAGCGATTAGGAATTTTAGTTTTTCTAAGTTATTTGCTAACTTTACCTTTTTATTTTATTTTTTCATATGTAGTTATACTATCCTACTTTCTAGTAGCTGCTTTATTCTTCATAATAAGATCAAATTTTTATTGGTCTGAATCAGAAAGACTTTTATTATTATTTTCTGCTATTTTTCCTTTTTTATCAATTGTGTTTTTACCTAAGTCCTTTATTAAATAATTTAAATTTTATGCTTTTGTATTAAAGCTATAGAAAGTAAAGCCCTGTGGTGTAGCGGTCAAGCACGTCGGGCTTTGGACCCGGAAACCCCGGTTCAAATCCGGGCAGGGCTACTCGATTTTCATAGAAGCATATAAAATAAATATTCTGAGATTTTACTTAATTTATTAAGCCAGAGTAGCTCAGCCTGGTAGAGCGTTTCCTTGGTAAGGAAAAGGTCGCGAGTTCGAATCTCGCCTCTGGCTCTCTATACTCAATAACTCCACAGTTGTCTTAATTCTAAATATCCGCCCAACATCACAAGAATTATTCCTGCTAATAATCCTCCTGCTGAAGGAAATGTCATTATTCCTAATAACATTATTAACATTGGTATTAATTTGCTTGGTTTTTTAGATAAAATTATAGCAAGTAGAATTCCAATACAATCCGTTACTATTGAAATATAGTTTAAAATCACCAGTTCGTTTAGAGTGTATCCGCTTATTCCATAATAATTTACTCTAGAAATGTTATTTTCATATATACTTGCCGAAATTATAAACATTATAGATATTATCAGAGAAACAAAAAAACCCGCTATAATAAGTGTGAGCGGAGTACTACTAAAGTTACTCTTATTTCTTGTTACTTTTCTGCTCCTGGCAGAGCTTTTCATTTAAATTTTAAATTTATTTCTTTTTATATATTAATTAAACACACTGTTAAGTATAGAATATGGGAAGAGTTAGAACTAAGGAAGTAAGAAATGGTGCTTTAAAATTAATTTCTTTGTTCAAAGATAAATTTAACAATAATTTTAACAATAACAAACTAATCGTGAAGCAGTATGTTAAAGAGAAAAAAGTTAGAAACAAAATAGCAGGATACATAACTTTTCTTTACAAAAAAGGAAAAGTAGAAGAGGCGTTAATAAAGTACAAGAGGAGCATTTAAAATTTTAACTATTTGAAAAACAATAAATAATATGAACAAAGATGAAAAGCCTGAAGTTGTGTTAAAAGTTGCAGAAGCATTTCCGGAAGAAAGGGACAGAGGAATAGTCAAAATACCAAGCGATGCATTAAAAAAATTAGGTGTTAAACCAGGAGACTTTGTAGAGATAGTAGGACAAAAAAGTACAGTAGCTATAGCCGATAGAGGATACATAACAGATGCTAGTCTAAACATTGCAAGAATGGATTTTACAATAAGGAAGAATGCAGGAGTAAGCATAGGAGAAAATGTTGTAATAAGAAAATTAGATAGTTCGGAAATATCTGAAGCTGAAGTAGTTACATTAGCGCCTCTAACTCATTCTAATATAAAGGAGAGTGATTTTTTAGTAACTTTACTTAGAGGAAGACCTCTTACTAAGGGAGACGAAATATCTGTGGGTCGTACTGCTTCTTCCTTTGATGATGACTTCATTAATGCAATTTTTATGTCTTTTTCTAATTTTGGGGTTCCTTTCTTTGGAGAAACGCTGAGATTCTTAGTTATAAATACTGTACCGAAAGGATATGTTTACATAACAGAAAATACTCAAATCAATATTTCTCTTCAATCAAGGCAAGTTTTAGAAGAAGCAAAGATAAGGCAAGTAAGCTATGAAGATATAGGTGGATTAGATGATGCAGTTTCTAAGATAAGAGAAATGGTAGAAATTCCTTTAAGGCATCCGGAGATTTTTATGAGATTAGGAATAGAGCCTCCTAAAGGAGTATTGCTTTATGGTCCTCCCGGTACCGGTAAAACACTTTTAGCTAGAGCAGTAGCTAGCGAATCAGGAGCTTCTTTCTTTTCAATAAATGGACCAGAAATAATCAGTAAATGGGTAGGTGATGCAGAAAAAAGGCTAAGAGAAATATTTGAAAATGCGGAGAAAAATGCTCCTTCTATTATTTTTATTGATGAAATAGATGCTATAGCACCTAAGAGAGAAGAAAGCACAGGAGAAGTAGAACATAGAGTAGTTTCACAATTACTTACTTTAATGGATGGACTGAAAGGAAGAGGTAACGTAATAGTCATTGCTGCAACCAACAGACCTAATGCAATTGATCCTGCTTTAAGAAGACCGGGTAGATTTGATAGGGAAATATACATAGGAGTACCAGATGAAAAAGGAAGGCTTCAGATACTTAAAATACATACAAGGAAGGTTCCGTTAGATAAAGAAGTTAATTTAGAATATTTAGCTAAGGTTACTCATGGATTTGTAGGGGCGGATTTAGAAGCCCTTGTAAAAGAAGCAGCAATGAATGCAATTAGAAGAAATATAGATGCACTGAATATCTCAAAGGATGAAAAGATACCTAGAAACGTTTTAGAAAACCTTTATGTAACTATGAGCGATTTTGAGGAGGCCTTAAGATTCGTAAGACCTAGTGCAATGCGTGAAGTTTTGATTGAAAGGCCTAATGTAAAATGGGAAGATATAGGTGGCCTGGATGCAGTTAAGCAACGACTTATTGAAGTTGTAGAATGGCCACTTAAATATCCGAATGCTTTCAAAGAACTAGGTATTTCTGCTCCTAAAGGAGTATTGCTTTATGGTCCTCCCGGTACTGGTAAAACACTTTTAGCTAGAGCAGTAGCTGGAGAAACTGAATACAATTTTATACTGGTTAAAGGACCCGAGATATTTAGCAAGTATGTAGGAGAAAGCGAAAGAAACATAAGAGAAATTTTTGATAGAGCTAAGAGAGTTGCTCCTTCTATTATTTTTATTGATGAAATAGATGCTATAGCAGCAAGTAGATACGGAAGCGAAGAAAACAGGGTAGAATCACAAGTTGTTAATGCATTACTCAATGAGTTAGATGGATTAGAACCACTCAAAAATGTAATAGTCATTGCCGCAACTAACAGGATAGAATTAATAGATCCTGCTATACTTAGAGCTGGTCGTTTCGATGAGATAGTTTTTGTCCCTCCGCCTTCTCTTGAAGAAAGAAAGAGCATACTTAGAGTTTATCTTAGCAAAATGCCGGTAGCGGATAAGGAAAATATGATAGAAATGTTGGCTGCAAGGACTGAAGGATTCGTTGGCGCCGATATAGAAAAGTTAGCTAAGTACGCTGCACTTATAGCATTGAGGAGAAATATAGATTCAATAGAGAAAATAAACAATGGTGAAGAAAAAATAGAAGTGAAGAAGGAAGACTTTGAGGCTGCTTTGGAATTAGTAAAGCCAAGTCTAACTAAGGACCAAGTAGATTACTATATTAAGCAAGCAGAAAGATTTTACAAAAGTAGAGAAATAGTTAAAAAAGAAGAAAAATACTTTGGATGAATTACGAGGAATTATACTCGCTAATTATTGAAGATAAACTTGAATGGGAATATCTAATTTCAGAAATAATAAGAGAGGAAAATATTAATCCGTTAGATATAGATATTTCTCTTTTAAGTGATAAATTTTTACAAATAACTAATTACTTAGTAAAAGTAGACTTTTACAAGGCAGGGAAATTTATATTTATAGCATCTATTCTTTTAAGATTAAAGTCTCAATATTTGTTAAGTTATTTATTGGGCAAAAGAAATGTACAAACTAAGACTTATAACTATGTTAAGAGTAAGCCTTTCCCAATAATATTGCCGGCCAAGTTTAATATAATAAGAAAGAGAGCACTTACTCTTAATGAATTAATCCAATATATTAAGAGAGCAGTATCTCTGAAAAAAGAAAATGAAGAAATTTCTTTCGAAATTAAGCTTAACGAAATAAAACTATCACAAAAAATTGATGCTTTTTCTAAATTGCTTAAATCTCTTTTTTCTTCTTCTCCACAAGTTAATTTCTTTGATATTACTAAAGGTAAATCTTGGAACGAAATAGTTGATTATTTTATTTCAGCAACGTTTTTGTTTTCAAATAGAAAAATAGATCTATATCAAGAAAACCCAATGGGAGATATTATTATATCAAATAAATCCCTATGAAAGAAATATTGCCAGAAATAGAAGCATTGATATTTTCATCTTCTAATGGCATTTCTGCGGAAGAAATAGCTAAACGATTAAAAATACCCGAAGAGTTAGTAAAGTTGAACATTAAAAAATTAATGAATAAATACAATGTAAACAATTCTAGCATAGAGCTCGTAGAGGAAGGTAACTTATATAAATTTAAGGTTAAATCTAAATATTCAAATTTGCTTGAAGGAAGAAGTGAGTTAGGCAAAGGTTTATCAATGACGCTTAGTGCTATAGCTATATATTCTCCAGTCTCCTTAAATGACTTAGTTAAGATAAGAGGAAGTATTGCGAGGCAGCATGTTTCAAAACTAGCTAAGCTAGGTTTTGTATTAAAAAGAAAGGAGAATAATAGAGTTATTGTAAAACTAACTGATTATTTCTTTCAATATTTCGATATAACTAAAAACGATTTAGAAGAACTAAAAAAGCAATTTAAGCAATAGCTTTTTTCTTTTTTTCTGGTAATATTATTTTATCAGATTCATTATTAGTGTTGTTACTTGTTTTAGTTTCTATTTTTTTAGTTTCTTCTCTTTGTTGATTTTCCCCACCTTTTATAATTTCTATTTCATTCATTATTTGGTTTTTAACATCATTTAGATCTATTTTTTCATCTTTTGGAAGATAATATTGAATTTTATCATCCTTATATCTGGGTATTAAAAAAACTATTGCATGAGGTATTATTACTCCTTTGTTTATTTCTTTAGAATATAGAATGTCCACATTTTCTACCTTGAATCTTTTTTCTATTGCAAAAGCTATTGCTCGAGATATAGACATTAAGTGTAAGTATTCTTCTTGCGGTATTTCAAATATATTGTTATAATGTTTTTTCGTAAATAAGATGGAATGCCCTAAACTAGTAGGATTTATATCTAAAACCCCTAAAATCAATCCATCCTCATATATCTTATAGGAATTAACTTCTCCTTTCGCTATAGAACAAAATATGCATCCTTCCATCTTAAAACTTATATATTACTAAAAATAAATAAAAAAATGAAAAGAGAAAACTTTTTAAAGTATACAAATGAGCACAAGTTGTATGTAGATACTGTAATGGGCCTATTCTTCTTATTCTTTTCTGCAGTACTAATAGTTTTAGGAATTTTATCAATCGTAAATCATTACGTTTCAGGAATATACTATGACATTGCTGAATTTGTAGTAGGGCTAATAGTTTTTGTAATTGCTTTGTTAATATTAAGGATTAGAGTTTAAATTTTAAACTCTTTTTTTATTTTATTCTATTTTCAGAATATTTATTACTCCATCCTGTCCGGGTCTACTTATTATTTTTCCTTTTCCCGCTTCAGTTTCAACTATAGCTCCTTTTGTTAATACAAATCGTCTTGCATATTCTCTATTTGCCGCATTTTCTAACACTTTGATTATTTTAACTTTTTTAGGTTTTTCATTTTTACTAAATAGAACGCCGTAATTGTCACTTAATATTCTTACCTTTTTATTAGCCCCTCTTCCCCTTACTATCTTTATTTTTCTTTCACCTAGAGTAGGTATTGAAGAAGGACTTGTTATTTCATATCTTCTTTTATCTCTCCATTTGCCTTTAAGCCCTCCGCTTCTTTTTCTTCCATCATCTCCAGTGCTTATTCCCATTCTAATCTTAATAATATTAAATGCTATATAAATTTAATGGAAATAATATTTCCTGACATAAAGGGTGATTACTTTCCAAAGGAATATACTCTTGAAGGTGAAAACATTTCTCCTCGTATAGAATGGAGCAAAAATGGTGCCTATTATGCATTAATAATGGAAGATCCAGACGCTCCAGGAGGAACATTCACTCATTGGCTGATATTTAATATAGAAAAAAACTTTTTAGAGAAAGGTATTCCTCGTAATTATGATAAAGCTATTCAGTTAATTAACGATTTTGGAAGAAGAGGCTATGATGGTCCTTTTCCACCTAAAGGACATGGTGTTCATCATTACTATTTTAAAGTTTTCTCCTTATCATCTAAATTACCTTCTACTATAGATAGTAAGGAGGAACTTCTCAGAGAAATAAATAAAGTTTTGATCGAAAAGGGGGAGAAAATTTTATTATATAAAAGAGATTAAAGTTATGAAAAGAAGTTCAAAAAAGTGGAAGAAATGGCACATTAATAGGTGGAAAACCAGAAAACAAAGAATAAGAGAAAGGAAGAGAAAGAGAAAACTAATGAAGATGAGAAGTTAAATAACTTATTTTATATTTTTATTATATATCAAAGCAGGGGTAGCGAAGCGGTTAAACGCGCAGGACTTAAGATCTCTATATCTTAAGTAAAGAGATTAATCAATGATTGGAAATCCTGTGGCATTAGGCCTTCGTGGGTTCGAATCCCACCCCCTGCAACCTTTCCCACTGCTTATAAATATCTCAACTTTTTGAAAGACGTTCAAGATAAGCTCTCTAGGCCTTTTTATGTGTCAAACTGAGAAAGACTTAAATTATTATTTAATCAAAAAGAGCTTTAAAATAAATCATTAAGCTTGCTTTATTCAAAATAAAAGTTTTAGAGGTAAGAATAATAAAAATAATAAGTGAGGCCACAGTAGCTCAACGGCAGAGCGCTTGCCTTGTAAGCAGGAGGTTGAGGGTTCAAATCCCTCCTGTGGCTCTAAAATTCAAGCTTTTATACTTTTAATTTTTAGACAAAAATAATATTCATGGATTTAGCTAGTTATTTGATTTTTAGTAGATTTATTCAGGGATTTTCTTTAGGTGTTCATATAATATTTGCTTCTTTAGGAATAGGGCTTCCAATTATAATTGTTATTTCAGAAATACTGGGAAGAAAAGATAAGTATTTTCTCTTACTTGCTAAAAAGTTAATTAGGCCCTTTATAGTATTATTTGCCATAGGAACTGCATCAGGTATAATCGTTGCATTGGAATTGTTTGTCTTATGGCCGAATTTTATGACTTTGGTTGGGCAAGTCGCAATATTGCCATTTTATGTAGAAGTATTTGCATTTTTTGCTGAATCTATATTTATTGGAGTGTATTTCTATTCACTAAAGAACTTAGGTAAAATTTCTCATATTATTTCAGGTTTAATAATTGCAATAGGTGCGTCTCTTTCAGGTGCACTTATAACAATGATAAACGCTTTCATGAATACACCTACTGGGTTCAACATACAAGCTTATTTAACTAAGGGTATAATAACGGATGTAAACCCTTTATCTGTATTTAATACTCCTAGCACTTTTGTAGAAATATCTCACGTTTTGCCTAGCTCCTTTCTTGTAGCAGTATCTATTGTTCTTATTTATGTTATTTTTTCACTCTTTAGAAGCACTTCTGAAGAATCTAAAATATTTTATAATAAATCACTTAGATTGCTCCTTATTTTAGGTTTTATAGGGATATTGTTAACAGGTATTTCAGGAATGGATTCAATAAAATCACTTGCGAATACTCAGCCAGAAAAATACGCTGCATTAGAAGCTAATTATGCTCCCTCTTCGAATGCTTCAGAAATTATATTTGGAATTCCGGAAATAACCCAGAATGGAAGTTTAGTTGTAAAAGATGCACTTGTAATTCCACGCCTTCAAAGTTTTCTGTTAGGAGGGACTGCTCCAGGATTAAAAGAATTTAATGCTACTACTTTTCCTCCTTCCTTATATCCTTCTCTTTACCAAAATGTGCCTGCTTATCTTTATAACGATGCAAGTTGGCCTCCTTTATTTGTGCATGACACTTTTGATTTTATGGCATTAAGTGGTTTTGTTATTTTTATCGTTTTTTTAATTGCGTTTTTATTTTTACTTTTTGAAGCAAGAAATTTACGTATAAGATTTATTAATAAATTCTTTAGCTTAAATAGCAAATTTTTGCTTTATTTAATTATTTTTGTATCTATTCTTTCAATAATTACTCTGGAGCTTGGATGGGTTACTGCAGAAGTTGGTAGACAGCCTTGGATAATATATGATGTTATGACAGTTAATCAAGGAGCAGAATATTCTTCATTTACTGAAGTGTTTTCAATTATGATTGTTTTATTTTATTCTTCTATTATTCCTTTAACTTACTTTTTGATAAAAAAGGTTAGTTCTAAAGAAAGCATAGAAAACGAAATGAAGCGACTATGAATGGCCCTTTTCTTATTAATTATTTGATATTTTCTGCATTTTTATTATTAGTTTTATACGATAACAGCGTAGTAATTTATTCAATTTTAAATTACAAAAAATATAAAGAAAAAATAAAGAAGTACTTTTTACCTATTTGGGAAGTTTTAGGTACTTTTGGGGTGTTTTATGTTGTTAATACAGAAGCAACATTTCCGTTAGCAATACCATTAATAAGTTCAGTATTTATTATTCCCATATTAATTGCAGGATTGTTGTTTTTACTTCGTAATTACTTTTTTTCTAACTTCGAAAACAAATCTTCCGAAGAATCGAAATATTTATTTATAATTACTTCTCTTATTCTCTGGTTTCTAGTTTTTTCATTATTGGCCAATGCCTCTAATGGTTACGGAATAAACTTACTTACAAAATCAATTAATTGGTTTAAATGGTTTACTAATCCTTTGCTATATGTTCTTTTAATAGTAGGGTTTGTTTCATCTTTATTTATAGGAAACATCATATTTTCTGAAAAAAAGAATCTTATTCTCTTCATTTTATATATTTTGATTTTTTCATCATTGCTAGCTTTCTTAAGACTTAACTATAATTTCTTCACTATCAATTTATATTTGATTTATATTTATGCTGCAATCGTCGTTTTATTTTTAATATTTATGTTTGTGAAAAGTAAATTTGTTACCTTAATTTCCCTAGTGCTAGTTTTTTTAAGTATATTTATTGTATCTTCTTCATTTTATCCTTATATTTTAGGGAGGATTGATATGATAGAATTTCTTGGTAATTCCCAAATTTCATATTATGTATTTTTAATAACTTTAGTTGGCGGAATTTTCATTAGTGTAAGTATTTTGTATTTAGTGCTCTCTACGATGAAATATTGAATTAATGCAAAGGTACATGTATTAATTGCGATAGCAAGGAAGGACCTAGCATTGATATTGCTAAAAATATAGATAATCCTATTATTACGTACAACGGTAATGAAACTATTCCGTATTTTACGCTTCCCTTTTCTAATTCTGCATTTATTAATGCAGCTGATGCTGTTACTATAATAATATTAAGTAAATATGCTGCTTGTAACAAAACTGGGTTTATATTTATATTTGAGAAATTTATGTTGCTAAATATTCCTAGATTTGTACTTAAATTTATATGCCCAGTGTTTACGGAAGATAAAAGACCGGTAAGTATTGTTATCATAATAAAAGAAATTCCATACAGCAAAGGAGCCGCAAGCAACGAAGTTCCTAGTATAAACATCTCATAGCTTTTTATTTCTGCCGCCATTTGTTCTTGTAGATTTTCTCGCTTTAGAATATTTGTTGCTAATGATTCTAAAATTTTATCAATTTCTGCTCCAGATCTAATTCCTTCTGCAAGTATTCTCATGGATTCTCTAAAGCTTTCTGATGTAGTTAATTCTGATATTTCTTTTATTGTATCTGTAAAAGTTTTTCCACTTTCTATTTCTACAGCTGCATATCTTAATAGATTGTTTAAAGGACCAAACTGAGGCCTGATTGAAGCAATAAAAGCTTGTTCTGGCACTGTTCCTGATCTTATATTAGTTGCCATTGTGAATAATGCATCGGATAAAGACTTATTAATTTCAGCTGCTACAGAATCTGCTAAGAATGATAGTATTGATATAATTACAAGAGGTAGAAAAAACCAAACTCCTAAACCTATTAAAAACGAAAAAAGTATTTTGTATTGAAAATTACTTAAAGGTAAATATTTAAGCGAGATCAAGAATGCAAGTAAAGCTCCTATTAAAATAAATATCACTATTGTTCTTTCGAATTCCACTACGTTATATATTCTTATTTGTGCATATATCAAGTAATTTTTAATTTCTTCTCTTTGTGATTTTAATAACAAATTTTCAAATCTTATTTTCATACTCCTAGTTCAGGTTTGTTTTGCTTTATCATGCTTATGAAAATAAACTCGAATACAAGCACTAATATTGGAAATACGATTAAAATAACTGATATATTAACGCCAGCGAAAGAAGAAAGCAATATTAATATTGTATTTCCTAGACTGGGTAAAACTACACATATTAGCATATACGCTAACGAAAATGGCAATAATGATCGAGAATAAGCTTGAAATCTGCTTTGCTGATGGTTTAAAGTATAATCGTTTAAAGTTTCTATCGTACTAGATAAATCTCCTCCTGATTTTACCGCATTGCTTATAGATTCTAACACTCTTCTTACTAGATTAGAAGGTACATTTTTTGCTTCATTTTCAAATGCCTTACTTAGTTCTTCTCCTGATTCGGCTCTTTGGACTATCTTAGATAAAACTGATCTAAGTTCACCTTTCGTAGACTGAGCTGTTTCTAAAATCGAGTTAAAAAGTGGTTCGCCTGCCCTTACCTTCACTAAAATCTCTCTTAGAAAGATCGGTAAGTAAGTTTCCATATCTTTCATTCTTTGTATTGCTCTTAGCTTAGGATAGTTTAAGTAGTAAAAGTAATACATGAATGGAACTATTAAATCCATCAATACTAATAAAACAATGAATTTTTGACTTAAAACTGCTTTTTCTATTCCTATATAAACAATAAAAACAGTAATTATGATAAGCAAGATTAAGAGATTTACAAGCGAATATAGTCCTGCTCCAATGTAAGTGGCAGGTGTTATATCTATCCCTGCTTCTGCCAAATTATTTTTAAGCTCTGGATTTCTATAAGCAATAGAATTTGCTAAATTTTTAAAGATTTCTCCACGCTTTATTGCAATGTGAGGAGGCACTAAAATAGATGGTATTTTAATTTTGTTTTCCATACTGTGAAAGCAATAGCTGAGGATCACCATCCTTTTCAACAATATTTAATACGCTATTTTTATCGATGTAATAAGTAGCTATTATATAACCTAAATTATCTACTCCATTTACGTTTTTTCTTAACATCCATTCTATAACTTTCTTCTTTTCATTTATTTCATCATCTATTTCTTTTTGCGATAATCCTGTATAACTATAAATCTTAGAATAGAATTTTAGTGAAGGATTTGTAGTTCTTTCTATTTTATCTGTTCTAGAATTCCATTCAAATATATTATTTGCCTTAATTTCCATTTTTCCTGCAGAATAAGTTTCTGCTATTTCTGCTATTTCTCTAAGTCTTCTTATACCTGTTCTTCTTTGTCTAAAAGCAGTCAAAATTAAATCCATCGCAGATAGTTCTATTTCTGGTAGTTCTATAGGTGCGGATAGAAGTCTTTTGATTACTTGTTGAGCAGTATCTGCGTGTATTGTAGCATAAACTGCGTGACCAGTCATTAAACCTTCAAATAGTGTCTCTACTTCTTCTTTTCTTCTAACTTCTCCTACTACTATTCTATCAGGTCTCATTCTCAAAGAGTTTATTAGAAGATCTAGCATCGATACTTCTCCCTTTCCTTCATTGTTAGGAGGGCGAGTTACTAAGGGAACCCAATGCATGAATTTTGGCAATACTAATTCGTGAGTATCTTCTATAGTTATTATTCTTTGATTAGGAGGCATTAGTGGCATTAATACGTTTAGCATGCTTGTTTTACCTGAAGCAGTACCTCCAGTAACAATTATTGACATTTCATACTGCAATCCCTCCCACAACGTAGCTACTATTTCAGTTGTTAAAGTTTGGTTTTTTATGAAATCAATAAAGGTCCAAGGCTCCGCTCTAAACTTACGAATGTCTAAAGTGTTACCCTGAATCGAAATAGGGGCAAGTGTCGCATTAACTCTGTCTCCTGAAGGCAACTGAGCATCCATTAATGGAGAAAGTGTAGTTATTTGTCTGCCTACTTGTCTTCCTATAGATTGCGCATAGCTATAAATTTCTTCTTCACTATCTATTTTTACATTACTTTCTAACCAACCAAATTTTTTATGATAAACAAATACTGGGCTTTTCGATTTATTAGCTACTATTTCTTCTAGATTTTCATCGGCTGTAATTATTTCTAATTTACCGATTCCAAACATCTGATGTAATAACATTGCGGAATAAGCCTTTATTTTTGATTCATCGTACCCAGGTAAATACGAAGAAACTCTTTTATTTATTTCATTTAAAAATTCTAGTCTTAGCTTTTGGTTATTCAGATCTTTTGAAAATTCATCTACTTTTTCAGGATAGTTTCTTATTAAATCGGTTCTTATATCATTGAATATTGCACTTATAGCAGGATTTATTTCTGGTACTGTTATGTTATATTGTAAAACAAATTTTTGAGGATCTCTTATTATTTTTACATCCGCTACTAATCCATCCTTTTCTATTTTGTATTGATCTAGTATTTCCATTAAGATACTATAAACTATATCGATATAATCTTTAAAAGTCCTGACGGATGCTCTACCGGATTGAGCTACAGACCCTAAGTGGGTCTGACGGGATTTGAACCCGCAACCACCCGGTTAAAAGCTTCATCCAGGACTTTATAAAAAGATATGTTTTAAAGTTATTTATAATTATATAAATATTCATAATGGCAGAAGAAGAGCAAAACAAGGAGACTCAAATCGAAATAAAAGTAATAAAAGTAATAAGTAATAAGGAGAAAAAGTTTCTAGAAATACTTAGAAATTCAGAAGTGCCAAAGTCGCTTATTTCAGTAATATACTCTCCTAAATTGAAAGGATATATAATAATAGAAACAGATGATCCAGAAGAATTATACGAATTTTTCAAAGGGATTAAATACTTCAGAGGGTTTTCCAATATAGAGCTTTCTGATCAAGATATTGAAAAAATACTTAAGAAAGAAGAAAAATCTTTAGAATTAAAGATAGGTGATTTAGTAAGAGTTATATCAGGTCCTTTCAAAGGCGAGATAGTTTCTGTAAAAGGAGTTGATAACGAAAAAAAGGAAATAATTGTGTCTTTTATACAATCATCGGTACCTATACAAGTAAATATTAAAATGTCAGATGTAGAATTAGTTAAAAAGGAGGAATATGAAAGTAACGTTAAAAGCAATAGTTGAAGGAGGGAAAGCGTCTTTTGGGCCGCCTTTAGGGCCTCTGCTTTCTAGCGGAGGACTTAGTCCTCAGCAGGTTATTCCAAAAATAAATGAACTAACGAAAGAATTTAGTGGAATGAAAGTTCCTATAGAAATAGAAATTGATAAGGAAACAAAACAATATGAATTAAAAGTAGGTATGCCATTTATTTCTGAGGAATTAAAGAAGATAGCAGGAATAGAGAAAGGTTTTGGTGATAGATCTAATAGTGTTTCCATTCCTTTTGAAAAAATAAAAGAATTGGCTTCTAAAAGAATTAAAAATTCAATAAGTAGTGATGAAAAGAAGGTTATAAACGAAATATTAGGTACTTGTTTAAGTATGGGAATAAAAGTAGAAAACAAAGACCCAAGAGAATTTATTTCTTGAAGTGCAAATAAAATTTATTGAAGGAGAGTTGACAGAACGGCTATGTGCTCGTCTGCAAAGCTATAGCCGAAAACGAGTTAAGGGGGTTCGACTCCCCCACTCTCCTCAAAGTGGCTTGAAAGGATTATCTTCCTTTTTATTTTGATCTTGATTATTAGTTTTGTTTATATCAGGATTAAACGTATTACTAGGCAAGCTATTTATATTGTTTTTAGAATCTAAGTTGTTAGGATCAAGTATTATCGGTTTATGAGAAAGTTGGTTTTGTATTATCTCTTCAATTATTTTTTCTTTGCTTTCTTCTTCATTCTTTAATTTTTCTTCTTTAATTTTTTCCTTTTTATTAAAGTGCCTATTTAGTAAGGCCCCAAATATTATTAAGATAATACCTGCTACAGAAAATATTATTGTATTCTTTTCAAATGAATAACCAGCAAGCAATATTTGTGATTGACTGATGCTTTCATTTGCTATCATTAATGCATTTTGTATTTGAGTTGGAAATATTATCAATTCTATTCCTAATGATAAAAATGCTATAATGCTTGCTATTATAATTGTCGTTCCTGAATAAACTAATCCTTTTCCTCTATAATCGCTAAAAGTCACGCCAGCTATTCCTATAATAAAAAATACTATTCCTATTGAATAGAGAGAATTGGGATTAGGAAGCGCACTAGTTAAAGTGCTTAGTGAAATATAAGAAGATACACTATTGCTTATTGCCTCCAAAAGTTTATAGGTTAAGGGTATCAACTGTCCTAACGAAACGCTCAATATTATAAAAATTGTTCCTAAAAAAAGCAGAGGTATTCCAATTATTGCAAGTATTATTCCTAATCCTTTCATATTTTAATTATAATCAATAAAATAAATCTAAGCTAATAATAATATGGAAAACTCCTTTGATGAAGAAGAATTTATTAAAAAGTATAAAGAATTAGCTTCTAAATATGATCTGCCCGCAATAGAAGAAGTTATATCTTTGCTCGAGAATAAAATAGATTTTTCTTTTGCAGATGATTTTAGTTTTTTAATAGGTTTGTCGAGAGCTTTGTTTGACGAAATAACCTCTCTTAATAATTTCATAAATGAAATTATGTCTCCACAAACTTATTCTTCTGCACAAATGGCTTCATACTTAAAAAAATTCAATAGAATTAACAATTTATCTAAATTACATTCAGAATTTTTGAATAAGTTTGTTAAGTATGATCTAAGATTGCGTTTTATTAAGAGTACTAGTGAAGCTGCTTCTTTCTTTAAAGAAGTATTTTCTTATTTAAAAAATGTGCTGATTCAACTTAAAGACTTATTTGATTTTGATATAGATAATTTAGATAAATCTGATAAAAAAGACTTTAGTTATAACTTTGGATGATATTTCCTTATAAAATTAGCGAAGAACAAAAAACTATAATTGAGGAGTTAGATCAAGGAAGAAGTATTTTGCTAAGTTCTTATGTCGGTTCAGGCAAAACAGCGCCGGTCCTTTTTTACGCTCTTTCTAAATTCCCAGAAAAAAACATAGTTATTGCTACATTCAAACACACTCATTATCTATCTTTTATTAAAGAATTAGAAAACATTTCAAATGCATCTAACGTTTCTTTGAATTATGCAGGAATATTTGGAAAAGAATATATGATAAATATTGATTTTAGCTATCATAAAAACTATTTTAATCCTTTTGAATTTAATTATTACAGACCTGCTTTGAAAATTATAAAATACTCTAAAGTAAAGATGATAGGAATTAAACATTTGCTAGATGAAAACTTATTTTCAAAAGTAAATCAACGATTTAATATCGATTTCCGCAATTCTGTATTAATTTTAGATGAAGCGCACAATCTTTTTAATGAAATAGTTCAAAATCCTAAAATTGTTTTTCTTATTAGATACTTAAAAAGTATATTTTTCAAAAGCGTATTTATGAGCGGTACTTTTATTCCGAAACAATTTTTTAAGTGGGCTATTTCTCCTGATAAAATAATAGACATTCAAGATAAAAGGCGTATCAAAATTTTCGTAGATTCTAAATTAGACATGAGTTTTGGCGAAAGATCAAAAAATATTGATTATATTAAAAGTTTGTTAAAAAGTTTGAGTAATAAAGGAAAAGTAGTTGCATTTTTCCAAAATAAAGAATTTGCTGAAAAGTTTTCAGACTTGTTTAAAGAAAATATAGATGTTCAAGTATTCAGAGGAAAATACAATGAAAGTATTTCTTTAGAAAATAAAGTATTGGTCGCAGTAGGTTTACCTTTTCCTCATAAAAGTATCATAGAAAGCCTTAAACTCATTTCATTCATTTCTTCTATTTCTATAGAAGATTTGCTGTATGGAGCAACAGCTTCACTTTTATTACAGATGATAGGCAGAGCAAATAGAAGTCCTAAAAGCTCCTCCTCCGTTTACGTTTTAGATAAAAGAGCTTTATACCCTCAATTTTTGAAGTTCTTGCCAAAAACTTATGAAATAGAAAGATTTTAGCTAACCTTAGATCCTTCTTTTATTTCTTTGTCTACTGTCAATAAGCTTACATTTTCTCCATCGCTCGCAGCTAATATCATTCCTTCCGATATTTCTCCTAAAAATTTAGCTGGTTTTATATTTTCTAGCAGAATTACTTTTTTGCCTAATAGCTCTTCTTTTTTATACCATTTTTTTATTCCTGATACGACAGTTTTTGTATTTTCTCCGATGCTTATTTTTATCTTTAAAAGTTTATCGCTTTTCGGTACTTCACTTACATCTATTATTTTTCCTACTACTAAATTCAATTTTTCAAATTCTTCCTTTGTTATTTCCATTTAAAATAATCTTTCTATAAAATAAAGAATATAAGATTTATGATAGTTGTAGAAGCAATAGACGGAGCAGGTAAAAGTACTATTACTAAACGATTTTCAGAAGAATATAATTTTTCATTGTTTAGCTATCCTGACAGGAATGGAATATATTGGAGCATCATAAATAAATTTCTTAATAAGGAAATAAGCTTGTCTTACGAAGAATTATTCTTTATTTATTCTTCAGACATAATAAAAGATAAAAATAAGTGGACAGAAAAATCAGTATTAGATAGATATATAACATCAACTATTGCTTATCAATGTGCTTTGGGTTTTCCTATCGATTTAGCAATTGAGTTAGCAAATAAGTTATTTCCTTACCCAAAAGCAATAATTTATATAGATATATCACCAGAAGTTTCACTTTCAAGAAAAATAAACAAAGACATATTTGAAAACGTAGAATTCTTAAAAAAAGTACGCGAAAAGTATTTGTTCTTAGCAGAAAGAAACTTTATGGGTAAATGGATAATTATTGATGGAAATAAAAATTTGGATGATGTTTATAACCAGTTTATAAATGAAGTAAACAAGATTTTATAAGAATGGATGAATTGGATATTGAAAAAATAAATAGTGAAATAAAAATGTGTAAGCTATGTAGGCTTAGTAATTCTAGAACAAATGCAGTTCCAGGGGAAGGTAAAATACCTTCTGATTTAATGATAATAGGAGAGGCTCCAGGTAGAAATGAAGATTTGCTAGGCAGGCCATTTGTAGGCGAGGCTGGTAAATTACTGGATAAATGTTTAAAGGAAGTAGGAATTGACAGGAATAATTCTTATATAACAAACATTGTAAAATGTCGTCCTCCTAACAATCGAAAACCTTCTAAGGAAGAAATAGATATTTGTACAAAAGCCTTTCTTTTTAAACAAATAGAAATTGTTGATCCAAAAGTTATACTATCTTTAGGAGTAAGTGCCTCCTATGGTCTTGGATTTAAATTTAGTAGAATAAAAGATATACTAGGAGTTCACCAAATGTTTATTGCAGGAAAAGAAAGAAAAGTATATGTTGCTTTTCATCCTTCTTTTCCATTAAGGTTTAATTCTTTGATACCGCAATTTATTAATCAATTGAAAGAAGTTAAATTGTTGCTTTCTCAATTTTAATATGAAATATTTTAAGAATGAAGGTTTTTTCTTCTTATTAGGAGACTTTTTATCTGTAGGTCTTATTAGATTAATTCTATACCTATATCCAATAAATCCTAAAGTTGGAACAATTTACCTTCATCATGCATACTTTGGTCTATTAGGATTAATATTAAGTTCTATATTGCTGGCTTATTTTGTAAGTAATAGATATTTACGATACTTTTTTTCTCTTACTTTCGGCGCGTCATTTGGTGCTATAATTGATGAATTTAATCTTTTTATTATAAATGGAGGAGGATTTATATACGGAGGAAATATAACTCTAGAGCTTGATTTTGTTGCTTTAATAAGCGGGTTTTGTCTATATATTATATATTTGTTGAGACACAAATGATTTTTATATATTGCTAAATAATAAATTAAAGATGAGACCGTATACTGATTATAGAAAAAGGATAAAGTTGCTTAGATCAGGATTACCTAGATTAGTAGTTAGAAAAACAAATCATACTGTTATAACACAAATTATCAAGACAATTTTGGATGAAGAAGGAAATATTAAGGATATAACTATTGCTAGTGCCTATGGTAGAGAACTTAAAAAGTTTGATTGGCCTTTTTCCTTTAAAAATTTGCCTTCTTCTTATTTAACCGGATATCTTTTAGCTAG
The DNA here is from genome assembly GCA_025920435.1 of Candidatus Rehaiarchaeum fermentans. Classification (GTDB taxonomy): domain Archaea; phylum Nanobdellota; class Nanobdellia; order Parvarchaeales; family Parvarchaeaceae; genus Rehaiarchaeum; species Rehaiarchaeum fermentans. The sequence goes on along the minus strand of JAPDLT010000002.1, from coordinate 3,009 downwards.
AAAATCTAAAATAAATGAGGAATTAATTTTGGACAAAGGTCTATATACGTTACATCAAAATAGCTTTATTTTTAGTGCCTTAAAAGGTGCAATAGATGGCGGATTAAAAGTAAGAGCCGGCGAAATAAATATATCAAATGATAGAATCATGGGATTGCATATTATAAATATTTCGCAAAAGTCTTCAGGTTTACAATTTTCAAAAGTAAAAGATAAAATTTCAAAAATAAAAGAAATATTTCAAGAAGTTAAGAATAAAATAGATAAGGAATATGGAGCAAAATAGTGCAGAAGGAATTGAAAAGAAGGCAGAGAGTCAGCAAGATTTTAATACTGATTCAAATTCAGGAGAATTAAAGAACAGTGAAAGGACTTTTAATTTCAAAACTTCGTTGGGAAAGAGAGTTCTAGCTGGAGAATTCAAAAGCATCGATGAAATTTTAGATAAAGGTATTAAAATTAGAGAGGCAGAAATAGTAGATTATTTAATACCTGATCTTAAAATTGATTTTCTAAACATAGGTCAAATGAAAGGAAAAATGGGAGGTGGTAAACGAACTATAAGAAGAAATACTCAGCAGGTGACTGCAGAAGGTAAAAAGCAGCATTTTGCTGTAATGGCAGTAGTAGGCGACGGGAAAGGCCATATAGGAATAGGATATGGAAGAGGCCCAGATGCAGTGATAGCTCGAGAAAAGGCTATAAAAAGAGCTAAAACTTCAATTATAAAAATAAAATTAGGGTGTGGGAGCAGAGAGTGCGCGTGTGATACTCCTCATTCTATTCCTTTTAATGTAGAAGGTAAGAATAGTTCTGTAAGAGTTAAATTAATATGTGCTCCGAAAGGATTAGGTCTTTGTGCATCTGCAGACGTTAAAAAGATCATGCGATTAGCTGGCATTAAAGACATATGGGTTTTTTCTCGAGGCAATACAAGCACTCGTGTATCATTGGGCTATGCAGTATTCGATGCACTTAAAAAGATAAATGCTTTCCATAGTTAAGTATGATAGTCGCAATACTGATTAAGAGTAAGATAAATGCATCAAAAAGTGAGCTAGGTACTTTAAATGCATTGGGATTGAAAAAACAAAATAATGCAGTATTATTAAGAGAAGAGAAACATATAATAGGAATGCTAAACAAGGTTAAGAACTATGTTACGTGGGGAGAAATCGACAAAGAAACGCTCAAATCCTTACTTAAAAATAGAGCTATGATAAGTAATAAGAAAAAATATGAATGGAAAGAGGGGGAGTTAGAAGAGTTTGTTGATAAACTTCTTAATAATCAGGCTTGGTTAAAAGATAAAAACATAAAAAATCTATTCAGATTATCTCCGCCTAAAAAAGGATTTAAAGGGAGTAAGAAAAAACAATTTAGTGAAGGAGGAGAACTAGGTTATAGAAAGGAGAAAATTAACGAACTTTTATTGAGGATGATATGAAAAGAAAGAAGTTAAGAGGAAGTAAGACTGCGGGTAGAGGAAATGGCCAAAATGCAAGAAAAGCAGGATCTAAGGGCGGCGTAGGTAGAGCTGGTTCTGGTAAGAGAGGTCAACAAAAAGTCTTTTCTATAGACTCAAGAGTTCACATAAAAAATAAAAGACGTAGTAATTATCCATTAAATCTTTGGTTTGTTGAAAAGAATTTGGATCGATTGTTAGAAAAAGGTAAGATATATAAAAAGGATGATTTTTATGTAATAGATCTAAAGAAGCTCGGATATACGAAAGTTTGTGGTAAGCTAACTAATGCATTAAAGCTTGAAGTTCATGGTAAGTGTTCAAGAACTGCTCTTGATTCTATAAAATCTTTTGGCGGAGTAGTTTATGAATGAAAAACTAAAAGATTTTCTGTCTAACTTACCTTCTGTACCTTCTCCAGAATTTAAAACCAGCTTTATACAAAAATTAGAGTGGTCCGCTATTGCACTTTCAATATTTTTTATACTTTCCTATATACCTCTGATTGGTGTTAGTCCTACTTATTCTTTTGGCTTCGAAGTTTTACAAACGCTTATAGCTGCTCACTTCGGTTCAGTTCTTTCTTTAGGTATTGGACCTATAGTTACTGCAGCTATATTTATGGAACTTTTACAAGGATCTGAAATAATTCATTTCGATCTATCTCAACATGAAGGAAGAGTACTATTCCAAGGCACCCAAAAGTTGCTAGCTTTTATTTTTATACTTGTTGAAAATTTTGTTTACGTTTTTTCTGGTGCCATAACTCCTGCTTATCCATCAATTCTTCTTCAGTTATTAATGTGGGTGCAGCTTGTTATTGGAGGAATTATATTACTTTTTTTAGATGAGTTAGTAAGCAAGTGGGGAGTTGGTTCCGGAATAAGTTTGTTTATTTTAGGAAGTCTATCATTAGAATTAATAAATACCATGTTTAATCCAATTTTCTCTCCACCCGGTGCTATACCTTCCATTATTTATTCTGCTATTTCGGGTTTAATTCAGCAAGCAATATTTCCTATTATAGAAATAGTAACTACAATTGGAATATTTATTTTTGCAATTTGGCTTCAACAAGTTAGGGTAGAGCTACCATTATCTTTCGGAAGATTTCGTGGTTTTTCCATAAAATGGCCTATTTCTTTGATGTATAATTCAGTCATCCCTCTTATAATGATAGTCTCTATTTTAGCCGGTTTACAATTTTTTGGGCTTACTCTTTATAAATCAGGAAATCCAATACTTGGAAAATTTCAATTGGAGCAGACAGTTTTAGGTCCTCAATATGTTCCTGTTTCTGGTTTTTTAGCCCTTCTTAATCCGCCTTCTATTATACAAATGTTAACTACTCCTTTCAATCCCACTTATATTTACTCTATAGTTTTCTACTTTCTTATACTAATTATTGGAACTGCTGTATTTTCCTACGTGTGGCTTTTTATAGGAGGGCAAGACCCTAATTCTATAGCCGATCAATTACTTTCTACAGGCTTAATGATGCCTGGATTTAGACCAGATAAAAGAATTTTAGCTTCTACTCTTTC
>JAPDLT010000019.1 GCA_025920435.1 Candidatus Rehaiarchaeum fermentans | reverse complement strand
TATTATAAAATATTATTTTTCCTTATTCATTTATTTCTTTTAGTATTTTGTGTCTAGGAATTCCTTCTAGTATTGTTTTTCCATACTCAGTTGTTTGTGTAAATTGTCTACTTAGCATAAATTTTTTGAATGCTTCTATGGATTCCCATTCTGAATACACTAAATATTCGCGGTTATCATTAACGTTTTTATACAGTTTAGCATCGATGAATCCCTCTACATTGTTTTTTAAGAATGTTAATACTTGTGTGAAGATTTTTTCAAATTCTTCTTCATGCCCCGGTTTTACTTTGTAATATAATCCTACATTTATCATTAAATAATAATTTGAAGGGTTCTGGTTAATAAATCTAACTATTTTTATCGATATGATTAGAAATATAAAAACAGAAAGTTTCTAATTCTTGACTAAATTTAATATATTAATGATATGAAATAAACTCAAATAATTAAGATGTTGATGAAATGATAATTATTCTATATTTAAGGTCTAGATGTTTAAGTCAAGGCAACTAGCCTTGAAATGTTAGCTAAGAACTTTATCACTTAGTTGTCCATAGAGTTTTTAATTTAATTGGTCTTTTTCATTTATTTTAGGACTATTGGGCGTTAGGTGCATGAAAATTCCATTGATTTCCTGTTTTCAGTTTTTAATATTTTAGTAAATACATATAAAAATGATTAGACATGTACGATTATAGGTTAGTAAAGATCGATAAGAATATTCATAAGAGGAAGAATATTGTTCTTTTGACGAGGGAGTTATTGTTTAATAAGTTTTCCGTTAGCGATGAACATTTTAAGGTACTTGTTAGCGATAAGAGGAAAGAGTTGGGAATAAGTAAGAGTTATTACTACTATATTTTATCCCAACTTAGAGGTGAATAGTAGTTAGCTGATAATGTGATAGCGTTCAAGGCATCAATAACTATAGTTGCCGATGAGGAAGGGATAAAATTTTGATAATAGTAGTCTATTTTTTATTGATGAAGATTATAAAGTTCTTAGTTTTCATAATCATCGAAATATAAGTGTTGCAATTGCTTAGTTTATACTGAATTTATATAATAGTCTTAGAAGAGTTGCGAGGAAAATTGGTGCAAGGTTATATTATAGTTATAGGTTAAAAGAACTACAAGCTAAGTTATGGAATATTGTGATAAATGAGACTATTTCGAAATATAAAAATAATCTTAAAAAGTAAAGGAATCTCCCTAAATACCTAGCCAGCCGTGTACGTATCCAAATATCTGATATAAGGGATTTATTCCTAAAAGTAAGGCTATCGGTATCCATAATATAAAGCCTGTTAAAAGGTATATGGAGATTTTAGCAAGATCCTTATATTCTTTCCTTGCAATGAGATAAATGGCAATAGACCCAAATGGTCCTAGTAAGAACATTAATCCTAACCATCTGCTGGAATCTTTTCTGGCTATAATTATATAAAAAGTGGCAAATATATAACCTATACCTGCAGTTATACCGAGAATTAGCCATAACAAGTCATTTACGCTCAGTTTTAACATGAATCACACCGTTTGTTAGACTGTTTAAGATAGTGTTATACAAATTCTCTATAATTTTTTTACAATTAGTATTTCTGTTAATTGAATTCAAGGTGGTAAACTCCTTTAATACTTCATCTTCTATGTAACATTTTTCTCTAATGTTTATAATGTATAATAGCTTCTTCCTTTTATCTAAAAATGCCATAAGAGGCTTAAGTTTAATTGTGAATTTGTCGCAACTAAATGCGATTACAATAGTAAAATTTAGCTTATTATCTGATAATAGATCGATTTTGCGTAATTTATTCAGGATATAGTAGTAATAACTTTTGCTCATTTTTGCTAATTTGTAATCTGGATTAGCTATGACCTTCAAGTACATTTCGTTATGGAATATTTTGCTAAATACATTCTCTTCGAGTAATATCAAATTTTCTGACGAAGACACATCTCTCTTCACCTCGATAACACTCTTCTTCATACCCTAATATATTAGGGGTACACTTTTTAATAATTTTCTAATAATACAATGAAATGGATTTTCTCAGTATAAAGACAATAAATTTAAAATATTAAATTAACTTTCTTTATTTTACTCAAATTGACTTATAGAAGTAAATTAAGTGTTTTTTTCTAAATTTTTTGTAGGACTGCAATCGATATGAACTAGTTAGAGTCTAACATTATAATTATGTTAAAGTTTATATCAATCAATTTAACTTAAACTTATATTAAGGTGAAAAAAGTATGGATCTATTTGTTTTCGCTAGAGTATTAGCAGCATATACGATGGGTACACATATGCTTTTCACGTATTGGGCGATAAGTTTACCGTTTTTTATAGTTACTGCAGAATATTTAGCATATAGAAGGAATGATCAGTACTATTTAGCATTAGCGAAAAGATTCTCTGTAGTTATGCTAGTATTATTTGCAGTTGGGTCTGCTGCTGGTGCCGCTATAGCTGTAGAGTTCATAACGGTATGGTATAAATGGATGTATTTAGTAAACATGGTAGATATATTACCATTTGAAATAGAAGTGTTAGCGTTTTTCACTGAAGTAATATTCTTGGCATTATATCTATATGGGTGGGATAAGATAGGCAGAGTAGCTCACATGATGTTGGGTATTTTAGTGGGTGTAGGTTCTTCAGCATCAGCGGTTCTAATAGTTCTCGTAAACTCTTGGATGAATACACCAACTGGATTTAATGTAGAAGCTTATGTTACAAGTGGTCAATTAACTGGAGTAGATCCTTTAGCATCATTATGGCCACCTGTTGCTACAGCAGAAGTCCCAATGGTATTAGCTGGGGCGTGGTTTGTGGGATTTGGGTCATTAGCTGGCTATTTCAGTTTCAGAAAACTATTTAGTAGAAATTTAAGTTCACAACAAAAGGAATATTATAATAGAGGGTTAAAGTTATCTGTATATTTAGCAGCATTAGATGCAATATTCTTAGGATTTGCTGGAGATAATGCAGGGAAAGTGTTATATGATGTTCAACCATTGAAATTAGCAACATTAGAAGGATTATTACGAACAAGTTATGGAGCTCCACTGAATATAGGCCCTATATCAATACCTGGAGGGCTGAGCTTTTTAACTACGTGGAATCCTAACGCGCTAGTATTGGGATACTCTAGCTTTGTCAACTCCGTATGGAATCCTCTAATGGATTTAGCTCATACTGCCTATGACATACATGCAACCTTAGGGATATTAGGGGCAATAGTATTTTGGATATTGGCAATATCTTATATAAGGCCATTAAAGGCATTTAACTGGTTAGGTTTAGATAACCCAATAGAGAAAAAGATTCCATTGTACGCAGCATTTATCCTAGGTTGGTTACAGTTAATAGCATGGGAATCAGGTTGGGTTGCAGCAGAAGTCGGAAGACAGCCATTTGTGATATGGGGACCAATGGCAACAACTACTAATGGGTTATATACTATTCAAGCTGTAATGTTAACTAGTGAAGGATATAACACGAGCCCAGACATAATGCCCATAGGACTTGGTATAATGACTGCCTTAGCTATAGCAGTAGCTGGTACCTTATATCTACTGAAAAGATTATTCAGGGGAAGAGAGGTTTCACAAGACATTTCTCCAATTTTAACAAGTACTCCATCTATAACTGCAAAATCTCCAACGGAGAGAAAGGAAGTGAAGTGAGTTTTCCTTAATTAAGGGGTGATTTAAATGAATATTTATGTGTTGTTCTTCTTTATACCCTTGGCATGGTTTGTAACTGTCTTCATGATAGAGGCAGGATCCATAGTGATGATACCCATATGCAAGTATGATAATTATAGGGAAAATATGATGTTAGTATTAGGATCGTTATGGGCTATTATAGCTACTTCTCTAGTTTATCTAGTAGTATCATTAGATGGATTATTTGCGCCAGTGATGTTCGCCACTGGTGAAGCGTTATTTGGCCTACTAATGGTTTTAATAATTTTCCTAGCATTTCATCATTATTTTATAGCTGCCGCAGAAGGTTCGGAATCATTAGGAAGACATTCGGCATCGAAGTTATATTTAATAATAGCAATGCCTTTTGCGTTATTGATAGCATTCATAGGAACTACCATATTTACATCAGTATTTAGTGGATACGGAATAGGTCTTAAATTGCCTTTATCTACAGTTGCCACTGTTTTAGAGAAGAACGAATTGCCTACAGTTTTGCACAGTGAACCAATGATTCAAGTGTTTTATCCAGACTTTATTGAAATGATATTTAACCCCTTTAACTGGATATTCTTTATAGGAATAGTAATGTATGTAGTATATTTCACTGTGGCGTTTTATGGAATAAAGGAGAGATTTCTGTTAGGCATATTGGCGTTAACGTTGGCTCATGCACTTTTGCTTATCAGCACTGCATTATGGTTACCTATAGTATTCAATAATGCAATAGGAAATGCTGGATTTTGGATTTACGTAATTATAACCTATATACTATTATATGCTACTACACACTATAACATCCCTTGGAGACAAGCTTGGGTATTCTTCTTCACATTCCTCGGAAGCATAATGTTTGGTGTATTTACGCAAGGCAATATCTTAATAGACAAAGTACCACCTAGCGGGATACCAGCAGCGTTGTTACTAAATAATCCCACCACATTGGCTGTAGGTTCAGTAGTTTTAGGCATTGCTGGACTTTTAGTAACTGGAGGAGTAACGGCTGTATCATATAAGATATTATATAAACAATCTGTGGAGAAAGCTAAAGCTAAGCAAGTTACGACGAAATAA
>JAPDLT010000018.1 GCA_025920435.1 Candidatus Rehaiarchaeum fermentans | reverse complement strand
TTGAATCACAATAATCAAACATCTATCCCTCCTCTTGTTTAGCAAAACTCTCACCTTAAAGAAGAGGCTCAGTAATTAGTAAAACCTTAGCGAGAATAAGAAGGCATAAATGATAAAAGTATAAATAATCAATAATCAATTAAAAAAGAGAATATATTATCAGGTGTAATCGTATGGAAAGTCAAGGCCCTAAATTTATAGAAACAGACAAATTCCCCATTGATAGGATTAATGAAGCCTCAGCCAAAGAAAAAAATAGAGGAGGAATGCCCCCAATATGGGAAATGGCTTTTTGGTGGACTAGGAAACCCTTAATAGGAGCTAGATCAATTATCGCAGCCTCAATACTTCCAGAGTCTGTCGATAAAAACGAATTTTTGCGCTTGGTTAGACTTGACAGTAGTGCATCTAATGTTCCTCATAATTCTAATCCAGTTCAAATACCCTCATTAAAGGATTTCTTTAAAAATGCTAAGCTTCTAGACCCCTTTGCAGGTTTTGGTTCAATACCTCTAGAGGCTATGCGGCTAGGCGTAGGGGAAGTTGTAGCTTCTGACTTTTTGCCTACGGCCTACGTTTTTCTTAAGGCGGTTTTGGAAATACCTAAGTGGGCTAGAGATAATAATCTTCATGAGACACTTATTAAAGACGTTGAGAAATGGAGTAATTGGGTATTAGATGAGTTAAGAAAGGATCCAGAAATTCAAGAATTATATGACGATGACGCCGAAGGTTACATTGGTACATGGGAAATAAGATGTCCACATTGTGGTAATTATACACCAATAATAGGGAGTTGGTGGTTAGCAAAAAAAGTATCCGGAAAAGGAGATAATGAAGAAACTAGTTTGGAGGAGGAGGGAACTAAGAAGGGCAATTTCGAAAGACTTGCCTGGATGGTTCCAAAGAAGATTAATAATAAGATTTATATAGATGTAATTGATCTTAATAAAGAATTATCTAGAGATAAAATAAATGCTAAAGTTAATACTAGACAAGGCATTGTAGAAGCTTATGGGAAAAAGTATGAGATGCAACAATCTAATATAGATGCAAAAAGAAATAATGCAACATGCTTAATATGCAATAATCCAATAAAAGGGGAAAAAGAGTTTTATGTTAGGGATGCATTAAGAGATTGGAATGAAAATCTAGAAAAATATTTAGCAGGGGAGATAACTAAAGAACAATTATTAAATAGTAAGGCAAGACCACGAATAATAGTTAAAATAAAAAAGAACATAGTCTTTGAGCCGATGATAGATCAAGAGAAGTTATGGAAGGCTTTAGAGATGCTTAAACAAATTTGGGGAGATCCAGATATACCCATAGAGCCTACCCCAGAATACGAAAGCCAACATATGCCTATTACTTATGGTTTTGATAAGTTTTTTAAATTCTTCAATCCACGTCAGCTTTTGACTTTGGTTAAGCTTGTTAAGTTAATACGTGAGGCTGGGAAGAGAATTGAGGAGGAGAAATTAAAAGTATGGGATAAAGATAAGGCGAGGAAATACGCTGAAGCAATAGTTACTTATTTATCAATAGCATTAGCTAAATATTCTGATTATAACTCTATTAGTGCTTCTTGGCATAGTAGCCTTCTAATAATTCGTAATGGATTCGCGACGCGAGGAATTACAATGATGTGGAATTGGGTTGATAATAGTCCTTTCAGTGATCTAAGTGGCTCTTTTGCAAAATCGCTGAGTAGTGTGTTAAAAGGTATTCAATATCTTATTGACGCAATTTCGAATAGTCCTAGTAAAGTTAAAGTTTTGTTAGATGATGCTACTAAACTAGATAAGATTACAGAGAAATTTGATTTAATAGTTACTGACCCACCCTATAGGAATGACGTTCCCTATACTGAGCTTAGTGATTTCTATTATGTATGGTTAAAGAGGGCTTTAAGTGATGTTAAGGAAGTTGCTGGAGTTTTAATGAGGGTTCCTAAATTTTATCCAGAAGCATTCTTTGATGATGCTGGAAATGAAATAGAAATTCAATGGAAGAGATTTGCAATTAGAGAAATTAGTGAGACTAAAGGAAGACTTGAGTACTTTTCTAAAAATGGTAATTCTGAGCGTTTTAAACAGTTATTGTCAGAAGCTTTTAAGACTTCTAAAAAGGTTAATTCGTTTAATTATTTTAAACAGTTATTGTCAGAAGCTTTTAAGACAATTGCAGATAGACTAAAGGAAAATGGAATTTTAGTAACATACTATACTCATACCACTCCAGAGGCTTGGGAGGCTCTTCTAGAAGCTGGTTGGAGTAAGACAGGTTTAAGAATAACTAAAACGTATAGATTTGCAACTGAGTCTTTACAGAGAGTTACTGCACGTGGTAAGATTACTTTAGATACTTCGCTGGTTGTAGTTTGGAGAAAAGGATTCACTTCTAGTGAGGATCTAGTAAATAACGTTTATCTTAATGCTGTTAATGAGTGCAGCGAGAAGGCTAAAAAATTTGAGTTGAGGGGTTTAGATTTATTTGTTTCTACGTTGGGCTGTACATTGTCTCATTTTACTCAATATAAGAATTTTGTTGGTGTAGTTAGTAAAGAGGATAAGGAGGGCAATAAGAGGGATAAGGCAGATAAAAAGTCTTATATTACTATTCTAGTTGAAGATTATATTTATCTTGCAACTGCTGAGGCAATACTTAATGCCATAGGTGCTAGTTCCAGTGAGAGTAAGCTTAGTTCTTACTCAAAGTTTTATCTATTATCAAAGGTTCTTATAGATAAGAAAAATAATACTATTAGAAGGAGCATGGATAGGAATACTCTTGTATTACTTTCAATAGGTACCAGGTCTGATCATAATAAGCTTGAGAAAGATAATATAGTGAAAAAAGAGAGAGGTAAGATTGTTTTAATTGAACCTAGCATTAAGAGTAATATAGGAACTGATGATAAGGGTGAATACAAGCGTAATGCAATTGAGAACGTGGTAAATGAAAAGAAGTTACTTGATAAGGATAAATCTTCTTCTCCCAATATAAGAACCCCTATTGATGCGTTGCATCTTCTAGAATATTATGCCGTGACTAAGCCAAAAGAATCTTTTAGAAGAGAATATGAAAATCTGCAAAGTAAATATGATGAGATTGATGAAGCTGTAGCCCTTGCTGAAAAATTATATTATGCACTTCCAGCTAATGATATTGAAAGAGAAATTATAAAAGATTTACTTATTGCATTAGACAAATCTCCAAAAGAAGGAATAGAAAAGTATTTAAAATAGAAATTCATTATTTTAATTAAAACGGTGATTATAATTGGTTTTACTTGGAAATAATGAAATAAGAGATGACGTTTTTGATAAGGATTTGGATGAGAAACTAGCACCAAATCTAGGAGATATTGTGCTGAAAAATGCACATGAAATATATATGAGAGCTGAAAAATTCTTCTCAATCACGTTAATTACTAGTAATATGGTAGAGATTTTAGATAATGTTAAAAATGTACTTTTAAATGATAGGGGGAGAAAGGTAATTTTAATTAGTGCATTATATGGTGGAGGTAAAACACATACTTTACTAACATTATATCATGCCTTGAAGGACCCAGAATCTCTAAAGAGAGCTTCTTCAGAAGATGAGAATTCGCGCGAAAGGGTAAATGAAATAGCTTCTAAACTATCGGAAGTATCGGGATCAACTAATATTATAGTAATAGATGGTCGTACAAGTCAATTAGCACCAGGTCCAGCAGATCCCTTAGATGTTGGTCCATATAAAGTTAAGACCTTGTGGGGTTATATCGCTCATAATCTTGGAAATTATGATTTACTTAGAAAATATGATGAAAATGAAACTGCGCCAGGGCATGATAAATTAATTGAATTATTTAAGAATAAGCGTATAGTCATTTTAATTGATGAGATAGCTAACTATATATTGAATCTGTCAAAATATGAACATTATCTAAATTCTTTAAGCGCCTTTTTTGAAAGGCTTGCAGAAGCAGTTTCAAGCTCAAAAAATGTAGTATTAGTATTTTCATTACCAGTGGTTCTTAGTAAAGAGGGAGAGATTACAAAGACGGAGATCATGTATGAGGGAATTAGAAATTATCTTGAGGGAATTGTCAAGAGCCTCAACCGTATATCTTTTATGCATGTAGAACCAGTTAGCCCTAAGAATATACCCGCATTATTAAGGGTGAGGCTATTTAAGAAAATTGATACTGATCATGCTATTAAAATACAAAAAACATTAGCTAAAAAATATAGAGAGTATGCTGAAATTTTTGATGAAAAAAATATTTCTCAAAGAATTTCTGAAACTTACCCATTTCATCCAGCTTATATAGATATACTTATAGATATACTTGATAAAAACACAAAACTTCAAAAGACTAGGGATTTATTAAAAATAACTAGACAAGTTTTAAGATCGATAGTGAATAGTAAGGAGAGCTACGAGTTAATAATGCCATGGCATATAGATATACTCTCTAATAATGATTTACAATCTTATCTCCTACAAGGATTCGAAGAATTTAGATCTGTTATACAATATATAATTCCAAAAATACGAAATATGGATGATTCATGGATCAAAGAGATTATTGTGACAACATTGCTTCTTAAAACCTTTGTTTATGAAGGAATTATTATCCCTAAATCGGAAGTTTATCCGACTCCAGAAGAACTTGCCGTAATTGTTTATGAGCCAAAGAGCTTTAGTGACAAAGGATATCAACCAAAAGACATTAAGGATAACATTGGATACATAAAAAGACTTGCATATGTCATGGAAGATCAAAGTACTCATAGGCTTTGGTTCACATCATTTATTACACCTGCTAAATATATAGAAGATATGGCAAAGCAAGTTGATAATATAGAAGTTAAAAAGGGTATAGAGGATATTCTGAATGAGATTTTAGGTAATGAATCTAAATCTTCTAAGGGTAAGAGGAAAGATAGTGAATATATTAGTAAAATATTTAGTGCTAAGATTGCAACCTATGAGTGTTCATTACGTGACGAAGATGAACGTAAATATATCCTTTACGCGTGTATCCCATCTGAGCCTCATAAAAGAGAGGATCTACTTAATGCGATAATATATCAAACCACTAGTGGTCCTAGAATATATAAAAATACCGTTTTCGTAGTATTTCCGAGCAATATTGAGAACATAAGGAGAATAGAGAGTGATATTATGCCCAAACATGTAGTATGTAATAAGATTATAAGGAATGCTAAAAATATTAAAGAAGTAATTGAAAAACTATTCTCAGAATATAAGGGGAATGATCGTGAATATCGTAAGCAATATTTCGAGGACAACGCAAAGGCGCATTGTGATGATATTTATGATGAGGTATATAAAAAGGTTTTAAAAGCCTTTGATACTATTGCCTATCCTGTCTACAACCAAGATATTGGAGAAAGAAAGATAAGCCATCAAGGATCACTTGTGGAAAGTGTTGAGAAAGCGCTGAAGGATAATCCACCAAAGATTTATGATAGTATAGATTTTTCCACTCTCAATTATTATCTTAAACAGATTAGTATAGATCTAACTCAAAGTTCGCAGAACAATTCAGTAGAGTATAAAAAAGTTGACGATATCATTGAGTACTTTTACTCGAATCCTAAATTACCAGCAGTGACTGAGAATGCAATTAAAGAAGCTATAGCTATGGGTGTAGGAAAGTTAGAAATAGGGCTTCTATGTGGGGATAAAATTTACTTTAAACGCATTATAGAATGTAGCAATGATAATGACTGTATGCAATACACTATGGCAGCAGGAGAAGAGCCCTCTGATATATCAGAGGAATGCAAAATATTACCTTGGGAATCTGCTGCTAGAGAGCAACTTGAAAATCTTAACAGTATTAGAGAAGGTACGAAAATTATTGAATATCTTATTAAGTATGGAGAA
>JAPDLT010000017.1 GCA_025920435.1 Candidatus Rehaiarchaeum fermentans | reverse complement strand
ATATACAAATACAGAAATTGAAAATAAAAGCAAGGAGAAATAGAAATGGTAAAACTGAAGATCTATTCCGAAATAAAAGAAGTTACTTAAAGTGTAATTATTATAAAGCAAAAATAATAGGGCTATCAAAATTAGAAGAATAATTAATTGAATGTATTTTCCTTTTTTAAGTAATGAAAAAATTGGGAAAATAGCAATAAGAATTAGAAGAATTATTAAGTCTATCATATTTGTATATACCTACCTCTTTTAACAATTATTGCTCCAATTGCCACTCCTACCGCTGCTTCTAATGCCCCTAAAACTAAGAGAAAAATAATGTTTGGAAATACTAAAGAAATAAGGAGTAATATCATATCTATCCCAATTAAAAAATCAATTAAATTTCTCTTTACAAAAATGTAAGCCAAGGCTATCCCCAACAAAATTGCAATTATCACTTCCATTCTCTATATAAAGCAATTAAAGCGCCTAAACTTGCTAATAAAGGAAAAACTAGCAAGTAAGGATTTATATTTTCATCTGAAAATGAGAGCATAATTAATGGTAAAATAAATAATATAGATATAAATGCATATTTTCTATCAAAATTTACTAATCTTTCTGAAATTAGTGAAGAAGAAACAATAAGTAATACAACTACTCCAGTAGTGAACACTATTAATATAAAGTATCCATATAGAGCATAACCATTAAAAAACATGATAAGTGCAGAGATTATAGAAAAGAGTGCAAATAAAAGGATTGAATAAATAGAGTCTTTCTCAAAAATCATTGCTACTTCGATAAGAGCTAACGGAAAAAGCAAAAGATAGTTCATATTTTATTGAGGCTAGAGGGATTCGAACCCTCAACATCACGGGCTTCAGCCGTGCGCTCTCCCATTGAGCTATAGCCTCCCATAAAATTCCTTAAATTTAATTAAAGATAAGTTTTAAAATTTAAATTATTAAACACAAGTCGATGAATTAGCTACTCTTCTAGATCCATTTGAAGAGATAAAAGTGCAGTTATTTAGAAAATCCCAACAAAAGTAGGTTTTATTGTTAATAGATGTGCTATACTTACACCAATAATTATCAGGAATGGTATAGTTATTTGCAAAAGTGCAATAAGTTTTACACTGTGATACAAAAAATGAAATATTTTCAGAACTTGTAGGTGTTCTAAGTACACTTCCTGCATTAATTGCGGGCAAAATAGCAAAAAATATGATAAGAATTAGAACTACTATTGCTACTATAACAGCTACTACTACACTTACACTTCCTGATTGAGAATTTATCCTTTTGACATAATCCATATAACTATAACAATAAAAACTAACAAAACAATGTAACTTATTATTGTATTGATATTGAAAGAAGATGCAGGTATAGAAACTTTAGGAAACAACGGAATTATTATGTATAAAATAATTAAAACTATAGAAATAACTCCAACTATTATTGCTGAAATAGTTCTACCTAACTTATTGTTTTCTCCTCCAATAAAAGAAGATAAAACTATTGCAAAGAAGGCAAAAAAGGCTATCAAAGCAGCAACTGGTAATATTATAACAGCCAAATGTAGCATCGCGGAACTAGCTGCAAAAAGAGCACCTAAGGCCAGAGCAATTATTGCATTCACATCATGCCTATCAGGAAATAAATTTATACGCTCAAGTAAACCATATACAACTGCAAAGATCAAAAGAAAAGGAAATACTGAAGAAAACAACGGCGAGCTATATATAGAAGGTTGCAGTACTATCATAATTTATATTTGTTAATGAAATTATTAATATCATTAACGCTGGCATTTTCAGCAAGGATTTCACCTTTAGTAGTTACAACAAACCTGCTCTTGCCTTCATTAACTATAATAATATCATTTATTTTCTTACCTGCCTTTTCAATCAAGCCAGTATCTAAAGGCAACCTAGGCAATACTTTAATTGAATTACCACAAATTTGATACATTTCTATCTTTCCAAACTTACATTCTTTCGCTTTATTTATTAAAAGCCTTCTTTCTCCTTCTTTTGATATTTCTAAAAAATTGTTTTTATCTGTTAAAAATGCATTTAGCAATATAGAAAGTTTTATTGCTATAGGAAGACTGGCCTTTGTACATTCTATTTGCTTTACGAAAGAATTAGAAAGAATGCAATCGAAACATGCATATTCTCTTGTAGGTTTGAATGCAAATCCTTTTGATTCTGAAACTGAAGTTATTATTGCAGGAACATTTTTAGTTAAAGAATATTGATTAATTAATTCTTTGCTTGAAATATTATCAGTAGCATCAATTATTAAATCCGGGGAAATCTCTTCAATTTGTGAAATATTATAAAGGTATGATGGAATACCTATAAATTTTTTACCAGTCTTTCCAAGTTTAGATGAAATAACTTCTGCTTTCAATTTACCTATGTCTCCTTTATCATACAAAGGTTGAGAAAAAAGGTTCTTTGAATCAATAAAATCACCATCCATCACATATATTTCTGAAAACTGGTGTAGTCTAAAAGAAGTAAGAATTGCATTCCCCATTACCCCTAATCCTACTAACAAAAGCCTGCTCATATAAATATAAATATAGAGAATTCAATTTACTATAATACTTATTATGTACGAAATAGTAACGATGCGATCTAAGATAAAGTTACCAGCAAAATACCTCGAAAGTAATGATAGAGATAAATATCTTATTGAAGCTATAAATAAAGAAATATCTGGGAAAGTAATTGACAATAGGCTATTAGGAATAGCTTGCATTAAAATAAATGAAGTAGGAAAAGGGGAAATATTCATGGGAGAACCAGATGCTTATTATGAAACTACTTTTGATATATTGGCATTCCAGCCAAACTTAAAGGAAGTTTTTAGAGGACAAGTAGTTGACATAAACGAAACTTTTGCTATGGTAAATATAGGCCCTGTAGATGGTGCTGTTCATATTTCTCAAGTAATGGACGATTTTGCTGAATATGATAACGGGGCTTTTGTAGGAAGAAAATCAAAAGAAACTATAAAAACTGGAGATACAGTGCTAGCTTCTATAACAGCAATTTCTACTAAGACAGGATTAAAAATAGGAATGACGATGAGATCAATAGGTTTAGGCAAGTTAGAAAGCAAAAAGAAAAAAGAAGTAGAAAAAGAAAAGAAGGAATCTAAGTAATATGGAACTTGCTTGTAGAAATTGTAAGTTTATAAATGAACAAAAAGTTTGTGCTAATTGTGGAAGTAATGATTTATCACCTAAGTGGGAAGGAGAAATAATAATTTATGATGTAGAAAGATCCAAAGTAGCTAAACTTATAAATGCTAAATCTAAAGGAAGATACGCAATAGAAGTAAAGTGAAATATGGAAATAATAAAAATGGAAAAGAAAGAAAATGCTTATCTTTTTAGAAATGACATAATAGCATTAATAAAGATAAACAGTGATGAAAAGCCGAAAATAGAAGATATTAGAAAGCTTATTGCAGAAAAAGAAAAGGGAGAAATTATTGTGAAAAAAGTTGAATATATGAGAATAAAAAATACAATAAAGGTATTAGCAAGCTCTTATAGAGAAGACAAAAAAGATGAAATTAAAAAAATAGAGCCTGCATTTATACTCAAGAAGAACTATGGAGAAGCAAAAGAAGGAGCTTAAAGGTGTTTGGCAGCTTTATAGCGTAAAAGAAAATAAATTGGAAAGATTGAGAAATAGTTGTCCTAAGTGTGGCCCTGGAACATTCATGGCCAACCATGAAGATAGATTAACTTGTGGTAAATGCGGTTATACTATTTACAAAAATAAAAAGAAATGATAGTATTAGGAATTGAAAGTACTGCACATACTTTTGGAGTAGGAATTGTCAAAGATGGAAAAATAATTGCTAACGAAAGAGATACTTATAAACCAAAGGAAGGAATAATACCAAGAGAAGCGATGGAACATCATTATGATGTTGCCCCTTCTATTATCCAAAGGGCCTTAGAAAAAGCTAATGTTAAGTTAAGTGATATAGACCTTTATGCTTATTCTCAAGGACCAGGAATCCCTTCTTGCTTACGTGTAGGATATGAAATTAGCAGGTATCTTTCTAATAAATCTAAGAAGAAATTAATAGGAGTGAATCATAGTATTGCTCATTTAGAAATAGCACGTTACTTTACTGGATTTGATGACCCAGTAATGCTTTATGTAAGTGGAGGAAACACTCAAATAATAGTTTATAAAGAAGGAAAATATAGAGTTTTTGGAGAAACTCAAGATATAGGAGTAGGAAATTTAATAGATAGAGTAGGTAGAGCACTTAACATACCTTTTCCTGCTGGCCCAAAAATAGAAGAACTAGCAAAGAAAGGAAGTAAATATATAGAAATACCTTACGTGATAAAAGGAATGGATGTAAGCTTTTCAGGAATTGAAACTCATATAAAAAAACTAATAGGTAAAGAAAGTGCAGAAAACATAGCATATTCTCTGCAAGAAACCGTCTTTTCAATGCTAATAGAAGCAGCTGAAAGAGCAATGGCTTATTGCAACAAAGATAGTTTAGTGATAACAGGAGGGGTAGCTGCAAATAAAAGACTAAATGAAATGGGGAAAATAATGTGTGAGGAAAGAAATGCTAAATTTAAGGAAATACCATTAGAATACGCAGGAGACAACGGCGCAATGATTGCTTATACTGGCTACCTAATGAAAGATTATGAACAAATAGATCTAAAACCAATAAGAAATTATAGAACAGATGCTGTTGAGATAAAATATAGAAAATGGTGATGAATGCTCCAATAGAGTATTATTTGCTTCAAGAAAAATTAAACAAAGCAAGAACTAAAGAAGAAAAAATAGCTATAATTGAAGAAATGATTAAAACAATACCAAAACACAAAGGTACACAAAATGAGCTAATTATATTGACTAAAAGATTAGCAAAATTGAAAAGTGAAAAATCTATCGTTGGAAAAGCTGTAATCGGCATAAAAAAGATTTGGCCAAGAATTTCAATTATTGATGAGAATGCAAATGAAATAGCAAAAAATCTAAATCTTAAAAAGTTAGGTGATTTGTACTTTGGAATAATAGAAATAAAAGGAGCTAAAGCTCAGCTAGTTGTAATGAAAAAAGAAGAAAAAGGAATAATAGATCAAAGCGAACTTGTTTTAAAACAACAAGTTGATTTCGAAAACATTTTAAATCTTCTTAAGGAAAAAGGAATAGTTATAATAAAAATAAACAACAAACCTATTTTTATAAGGTTAGGAGAAACACTAGGACAAATAATTAATAAAGAAGAAAAAAATTTTGTAGCATATTTATACGGTAAAAATGCTAAGTTTCAAGGAAAAAGAATCGGACTTAATTATAAGCCCATGGAAGGAGATGAAATAAAATATGATAATAGCAAAAGGAGCTGAAGCTGTAATTCGATTAGAAAACGGAATTGTAATAAAAGAAAGAATAAGGAAAAACTATAGAATTGAAGAATTAGACTATAAATTAAGAAAAAGCAGAACTTCGATCGAAGCTAAAGTAATGAAATTATGTAGAGAAAATGGAATACTTTGCCCAAATGTGATAGATTATAATGATTTTGAAATAAGAATGGAATACATAGATGGAAAGAAACTTTCTGATTCATTTTCACTGGATTTAATGAAAGAATTGGGAAAAACCGTTGCTAAGATGCACAATATAAATATAATTCATGGAGATTTAACTACTTCAAATGTAATGATAAAGGATAATAAACTATACATCATCGATTTTGGACTCGCAAAAATATCTAAAAAAATAGAAGATAAAGCAACAGATATATTTACTTTAAAAGAAGCCTTAAAAGCCAATCATACAGAACTGTGGGAAAAAGCTTTTAATATATTTATTAGCGAATATAAGAATGTTTCAATTGAAAAGGATAAAATATTGGAAAGATATTATGATATAGAAAAGAGAAGAAGATATTATGAAAATAGTAACTATTAAGAGCAGAGTTGGCACCCCTTGGTTAAAATTAAGCCAAGAGGAAATTAAGAACAAAATAATAGAATTAGCTAAAAAAGGTTACAGTAAATCTGAAATTGGGGCAATATTAAGAGATCAATATGGAGTTCCCAGTGTTAAATTAATATTAAAAAAGAAAATATCTAAAATTTTAGAAGAAGAAGGTATTAAAGAGGAAATTCCAGAAGACTTACTTTCTCTTTATAAAAAAGCAGTTATGCTTCATCAGCATTTATTAAAAGAAAGAAAAGACTACAAGTCTAGAAGAGCATTTGTAATACTAGAAAACAGAATAAAATCGTTGATTGCTTATTACAAACGTAAAAATAAGTTGCCTAAGGATTATGAATACAGCATAGAAAAGGCTAGACTTGTAGTAAGAATATGAAAGTAGAAAGATATTGGATTCAAGCAATAGCAAAAGAGTATAATAATACGCAAATTGGAGAAATATACGGAAATGTAGATGAAATAAAAGACAGAAGAATTATCGTTTATTCAAGCGAAATAGGCTATAAAAATAAGAACTATAAAATATATTTCAAGAGCAAGGAAATAAATGATAAAGAGGCAATGTTTGAAATTGATAAAATAGAGCTTTCCAGGGACTATATTTCTAGAATAATTAAAAAAGGAACTACAAAAAGAGACGTTGTGAAAAAGATAAAAATAGATGGAAAAGATTATTACGTTAAAGTATTAGTATTGCTACAGAAAACACGTAGAAAAATAGGAAGTGAAGCTAAAAGAAAAACTGAAGAATTTGTAGAAAATTTCTTTAAAGACAAAAATATGAAACAAATAGCTGATGAAGTCATAGAAGGGAAAGCAAAAGAAGAACTCACTAAAATAATTAAGAAAATATATCCTCTAAAGGCAGTAGAAATAAGATATATAATGCCTGCACAATAAGGCCTAATAGATTCTAATTTTAAATATTGTAGTTGAACTTCTGAGTTATAAAAATCTAAAGTTTAATTTTAAATAATAATTTAAAATTTATTCGACTGGGCTCGTAGCAGAACGGCAATGCGCTCCCTTAGCGAGGGAGAGACTGAGGGTTCGAATCCCTCCGAGTCCACTTAGTATA
>JAPDLT010000016.1 GCA_025920435.1 Candidatus Rehaiarchaeum fermentans | reverse complement strand
CTTTCACCGAGTTGATACTTTTTCTGTTAACTCCCCAGTTTACTGCATAAAAATTCAAACTCTTTATAAAGAGACTTAATATATATATAACTACTACTGAAACTTTTCCACATACAAAACTTACAAACTTAACACACTTTTTACTTTCACTTTTACGCCTTTTTACGTAAGCTAACATATAGCAATTGTTTAAACTAATTGAATTTTTTGCTTTCATTTTAGAAAAATTTTTAGGAGATAAGGAAGGCCTTACACATTCGGAAACTACCCTGAACCCAAACTTTCACCCACTACTTTTACTTTCCAAAACTCTTAGTAGTAGTTATTATAAGTAGCTGAATTTTTACAAATTAATTTCTAATTTTTTATGCAAGAATCATTTGTAATAATTGTCCGAGCATTCCTTTTAAATCGTCGAACCTATCTTTTAATAGTTGAAGTAGACCACAGAGACTATCTTTTACTTCTTTTGTTTTATTAACCAGTTCTTTTAGTTGTTCATCTCGAACAGGGAGGTTCTTCCGTACATCTTTCCGAGTACAGATATTACCTTTTACTATTATAGGATAGCGAGCAACTTCATTGATATGATACTCGTTTTTTTCTTGTATAGATTGCTCATTATTATTCTCATTAATATTAATTCTAACAAAGCCCTGGACGTTGTTAAGTAACTCCAGCAAGTTCCCTAAGTTATTTTTTAAAATTTCTATAATTTGATTTATAAGGTCTAATGTGTCTTTATCTTGACCTAACAGTTTGTACCCCAATGATTCGCGGTTTGACGAATCAAATACGGTTTCTAAAATCTTAAATAAATCACCCCGTTTGGATCTAAGCTCATAAAATGCCTCTTTTATCAAGATTGTTAATCTACCGTGTTCACTTATATCTTCGTTCAGATCATTTAAAAAAGAAAGAATTCTCCTCTCATCATGACCAATTTTCCTGAAAATTTCCGGAAGATCCGTTATTTTTATAGTTTGTTTCTCGTCATCTTCATTCAGTCGATTTAAATAGAACGATATAAACATTCTGAGATAACTCGTTTTTAGATTGTTATTTGATAACGATTTGTTTATCAACAAATCCTGGACTAACGATAATAAGCCGATAATTATAGTCATGTAGGCTTTTGAAACCTTTTCGATGGACTGGTGAAGAAAATATATCGAAAAAATAGCTTCGAATCGCAATCAATCGATAACTGATCGGTATCGGAGTTGAGGAAGTAAATTGTCAAGTTTAAATCATCATTCGAATATTCAAGTAAAGATTTGCTGTAATTATAGACACTGTTCCAGTCCAGCTCAAATGCACCCTAAAGTTTTCCTACCCACATCTATAGCCTTCTTAATTTCTTCGGCGGTAAGATGCGGCTTATAAAATCCCACGTTTACTAAAGCATCGTTATCGCATAACCAACCTTTTAATAAAAGGTAGCTTAATGCTTCCAATTCTCCGGAGGTCAAGTCAATTATTCTCTTCATCTTTTCCGCTACTTCACGTTCTTTATCGGTGAGTTCGTGAGTCGTCTTCAGATCCTTAACAATATCGGCATTACTGTAGTAATCCATAGCTAGGTCCGGAGAGTAAGGTCCCCTAAGATACTCATTAAAACTGTAGCCCAAATTAAGACCGAGCTTTTCCATAATGAATACGTATTTCTGTAGCCTGAGTCTGTCATCAAACGAGTTCTTCACGTCCAGTTTGAGATCCGGTTTAGCATATTTCAGAACTGCCAATACAACGTCTATACGACCCGTACCTCCTCCCCCCGTATTATATCCGTAATACATCATATTATTTTATTGTTTTATGTATTAATTAAATTTTCTCGGAGTACGGCCGTAAACGGACGACTACGTTTCCTATACGTGAGAATGTATAATGCGTTATTAACGTAATTTATTTTATTAACAAAATTTTTATAGAAGTAAACATTGTAGAACACAACCGGCATAATAATATTTAAGTAGGACTATATCTAGATTGTGACATGCGTTAAACTCTATGTTAAAAAGGTAGACTAGAAAAGCTCTCTTAATCTTGATTATCAAAAATCACGAGATTATTTTCAATTATATTTAATAAATTGATTTTCTATATTATCTCATCTTAGTAATTAAGTGAGTTTAATTCTAGGAAAACGTATCTTATAACTTTTTACTTTATATTTAGTTATTCACATTAATTACGCATTGGACGCTCTTTCGTCCCTTATCAGTGTTACTCAAAATGTAGAGTCAATTTATCTTACCTAATTCTATAGAAACGAATAGAAATCTCAAAAGGAATCGAATAACCCATACTCGAACTAGAGAAAAATTTATTTATATGTTTTTGTAAGAAACCTTACTTGAGTAGGCTTGGGAATGAGGAGAGGAGAACATTAAGGCTCTTGAACCGTATTGATGATGTTAGAAGGGCGTTAAGGAAGTTGGGTGAGAAGATATCGAGAGTGATAAAAAACTATCAATCTTTGAGTGGGATTAAGAAACTGTTTAAGAGAAGGAAAAACATGTAAACTGCTAATAAATATTTCTATAATTACTGAGGAATCGCTCTATCTCATCGGTTATGAGAGCTCTTTGGTGTTCATACTTTTCTCCTATCTAATGGGGAATTTTTGTTAGCACTTTACTATTTTTGCATGGGGCTCATTACCGCTGGGCATAAAAAATTTAGCAAACTTATACTGGCTATTGTTAAATTCTATCTGATAATCCTTTTTATCATCAGTAGGTCTTATAATTACTTCCCCTTTTGCAATATCTTTTACCCTATCACCCGTAGCCATAACGTCAATCTTTATTTTGGCATCACCTCCAATGGGGAGTTTAAATATTACTTTAGGCTTCTGTTCCGGTCCGTATTCACTGAAAACCCTCAATACATAGAACTTTTCATTATTGTGTTCACACAAATAAATATCCATTAGCTCAGCCAAACTCATTCCATTAGCAGGTATGATTGTGAGGTACTTGAACTGCATCCTTTCTATCCCAGAACCTGTATCCAACCATACGTTCCACGATACGGGTTCATAATTCACTTCCCTGAATCTATCATATGAGTTAATTATGGGATCCCACATACATGAGTCATTTTTAAGCACGTTATTTATTTCATTTACAATTTCCCTATTGTTGTAATTTTTAGGTATTAGGTAATCTCTTAATTTCCCCATGTTTTCAATATGTATAAAACACATGGCATTAGTAGCACTCACGGTTTCCTTATTTTTAACCTTAAGGAACACTCTTACCGAATAAGTAAAATAATTGAAAAGTAGACCATCAAAGCTTATTTCTGCCTTCTTTGATATCTCATCAACTTCTCTTTTTAATATATCGATTTGTTTTGAGTAATAGTATATTGTTGAAATTAATGCAGCTGCAGCAGCAACTCCGCCTAAGGACTCGAAGGTAACCTTAATGGATCCAGTAAAAAGGTAAATGATCAACTCTACAGCTAATATAATTGAGAATGTAACTATAATCCATATTTTCCAATTGATACTGTTACTCATCTCAGAATAATTTGGTCTTAAAATAATAAGGGTTTAATTCATCTGTCCAATAGTATTATCATTCTTGCTTTGAACTGAGTACACTTAATTCTCCAAACAAATTTTAATTAGTAATTATTTTTGAGAAAAAATTACGGTGGTGCATTGAAGAAACTGGTTAAACGACTATTTTGAGATATTTTATCATAATTCTTTGAATAAACTCCCCAGTTTACTGAAACAAATTCTAACTTCTCTTCATCAAGACTTTCTAATGTATACTACTACTAAAAATTTGCAAAAAATAAAAAACAAACAAAAACACTTTTACACTTCTTTCAATTTTACACATTTTTACACAGACTAATTCACACTTTTTTAAGGCTAATTGAATTTTTTGCATTTTTTAGAAAAAATTTATGAAGAGAAAGGAAGAGGGCTTTTACACCTAAAACTACCCTGGAACCGCTTTTCACTTCCCCCCTTTTGCTTTACTTTTACCCCTTAGTAGTAGTTATACATGCTAGTTGAATTTTTGCTGAGTAAACCGGGGAGTTTAATTCTAAGACCGAAATGAGAAATTATTTTATATATATAATACGGTTTAATTAGATGGGGTAGGATGTCTCTTCAGCAGAATCCATGCATTAAATTGCTGGTAGGTTTTTATGGTTCACTAGTCTCTAGATGGAGAAATGATGCTATACTCCAAGGTCTAGAGTTTAATGATTACTTACGTAGAAAGGGCAAGCTAGGCATCAAAGGGGATATGGACATCATAGCTGCGGGAAATGGCATGAAGAAGACGACGTTCTGCCAGTGCTTTCAACAAATATATAACATGCTAAATACTCAGCCTGTTACAGCAATCTCAGATATTCTAGGTTTTATAGTCCCTGAATTTCCTATAGCCGAGGACGTGTTAAAGATTATTGAGGTTGCTACACTGGAGTATTGCGGACTTACAGTTCAGGGAAATGAGCTCATAGAACGATTACTTATAGGACTAGCAATCGCATTAGGAGTTACCTTAATATCGTTAGCCATTGCAAAAAGTAAATAATTGTGGCTTTAATTTTATGATGGTAAAACTTTATGGCATTCCAATATCTCTAAGAAGTCCTTTTCGTTACTACTGTTTATAGTATCGTAATCCGGTACTTTCTTTACATGTATACAAGGAAGATCTAGCATGGCATTATCACAATACACCGAGACTTTAAGAATATCGTCCTTATTCAGTCTGATTCTGGGATCCGCAAACTGCATGTCAAGACCCAGATCCGTCCTTATTGCAGCGAAATTTTCCTTGGCGGTCTTAATTATAAATACGAGATCCGCTATCTCATTGTCTTTTACCGCTATGTCTATAGGCCTATACAGATCCTCTATTCTGGTGCCGTGTATGAGCTCTCTGTATCTAATCCAGTGAAGCATTACCCCTCCGAAACCTTCCCAACCGTTATTCCTGAATATTCTAACCTTCGGTATGCACTCCTTTGCGGTAACGGGACCCTCATTAAAAACGCTGATCCTAATAATCTTTGCGTCGCCCTGCTTAAGGGTTTTAATAACATTTCCTAAATTATCTGTAACAGCACCGATTAACGGGACGCTCTTATCTAAGAAAGTATAGTCGAATTCTCCCCTTAATTTCGCTTTCTTCCTCATTTCTTCTAACTGTTGTCCAAGTATTGAATTCTGCCTCTTCATCTCTTCTAACTGCTTTTCCAAACCCGACGTCTGCTTCCTATAATAATGAATAGTAATCACTAACGCTGCAGCAGATATTATCGAACTCAGTGAGGAAATCCAATTTATTATATCTGTTACACTCAAGCCCATATATGTAAGAAATTTTCCAATACATATAAAAACTGTTACTATTCCGAAACCATTCACTTTAGGCCCTAAAGTAAACTCCCCGGTTTACCGTATAAAAGTCTTAACTAGAAAACTAACGCTGGGCCTAAGCTTTTCACTTTCTACTTTTTCTTCGAAAACTCTTAGTAGTAGTAAATATTACCATGCTATTGGAGGTACTGCATTAATGAAAAGTTAATATAAGATTCGACATAATTAGATTATAGTATGTCTCTTCGGCAAGATCCATGTATTGAGTTATTAAAAGATTTTTATCGCTTATTAGTTTCTAAATGGATAAACGACGCTACACTCCAAGGTTTAGATTTTAATACATACTTACAGGGAAAAGACAAAAACTCCATTATGAAAGATATGGATACTATAATTAATACGAAAGGTATACAGAAAGGATATTTTTGTAAATGCTTTAAGCAAATATATAACGCTCTTAATAACCAGCTTGATGTAGCTTCAACTATTTTGGGTCTTGTAATTCCTGGACTTTCTATAGACGAGGACGTGTTAAAGGTTATTGTTGCTGCTGCATTAGAATATTGTGGATTTACAACTCAAGCAAATGAACTCTTAGAATCAGTAGTTAAAGGTTTAATAATCGCAGCAATAGTAAGCGTATTGGTATATTTTATTATAAGGCATAAATAATATTCCATATTCTATAATATTTTTGTTCTAGAATAATCCAGTATTTGATAAAAAATTTTACTCAAGTCAGACAACGTCACGTTGTTATAAAATATTAAAAATAGCTCTTGCTTCTCTCAGTAGTAATATTATATATCACAGTCATGACTCTTCAAACAAAATTTAATTAGCAATTATTTTTGAGAAAAAATTACGGTGATGTATTGAAGAAACTGGTTAAACTACTATTTTGAGATATTTTATCATAATTCTTTTTTGTATTTCTAAGTTCATCAAGAAAATTGGTCTTAATGCCTTGTGATAAGACTGAGCCTACATTTTTAGGCAATATCTCTTTTTGCAAGACTTCGTTAATTTTTCTATCACTTTCAATTTGGGCTTGAGCATAGTCAGTCCACATTTTAGGTTCATACAAATATGTATCTTCATTAAATACTTTTACGTAACTTTGGTTCTGTTGGTGTATCTTCTCTACCACATGCGGAGGAACTGGGGTATTAGAATGTAATGGACCAACTAGGTTCGCTCCATGCAATATAGAAAGCAGTTCCTCCGAAGGGCTACTTTTGCTGGTTCTCTTATGTGGTTTAATATCGAAAAGATAAACGCCATAATCCTGTATTTTTATCTGTCTCATTTTTCTATATACAACAGCAACACCCTTATAACACTCAGATGAAAATCTCTCACCACTACAGTCTATCGCAAACAGGCCATCGTCTCCATATTTATTTCTATACCACTCTATTAACGACTCCTTTTGAGATATTGAAAGATACGATGGTAGAAAATAAACTAGTTTCTTTTCAGTATCAGAAGCGATCTGTTCAAGGAGATGCATATATATTTGATATAAATTAATACCTTGCTGTAGTACATCTTTACAAATTAAGTTAGGGGCTGAAACTAGATCTACGGAGGGGTTTGAATAGTAGATATCATTTATGACCCTAGCTACATTACTTAAATTGCTTGGATTTGTTATTAGGGATGGATTATCAACTTTTAAATTAAGGAATAAAACGATTTTTCTATTTCCTTTTCCTATAATTTTCTTTCTCAATCGGTGAGTCAACTGATCCTCAATTTGTTTATCATTATAAGCATTCAATATATCCGTTAGATTTTCATCGACAAGAACTTCCTGTAAAGGTATTTTTAATTCATCAAGAATCCCAGGATATCTAGATATCTTATAATTACCCTGAATAATGCCTGGTAATTCAACTATTCTTAAAATATAGTCTCTATCTTGATCGCTATCTTTTAATTTCACACTATAGCTCATACCTCGTTTGCCCCCAGAATTTCATTCGTTTTCGGGTCAATCATTACGATTTTTAATTTAGTTTTCGTCTTTCGGAAGACGTAAAGAAACTCTCCCTTATCAGTCTGTACAAAAACTGCTTTGGTGTCATCATCGCCGTAAAGTTCTTCTGTCCTTAAAACTTTTCCTTTACTCCTGAAATGGATTCTAAAAAGATCCTTTAAGTTTACATCTATCTCAAAATGACCATCTTCTGCATCTCCCACATGAGTCACCGTTAGAGGATCTCTATGGTCACCTCATTGCCTTGTCTCTCAACCTTGAAACGCTTCTTCCCCCTCTCTTTTAGCGACTCGATTATTTTATTTATAT
>JAPDLT010000015.1 GCA_025920435.1 Candidatus Rehaiarchaeum fermentans | reverse complement strand
GAAGTAGAAGACTTAGTAACACCATTATAAGTTACTGACCAAGAAGTACCAGATGGTAAATATTTTTCTTCAAAAATAACAGTCTTACAACTTTCATAAACATTTGCTATTGCATATATTGTTTGATTTGAAGAGACAAAATCACTAAAGGAAACAACACTCCCTGAGCCAAGATATTGGCCCGGATATAAAGTTATAGAAAATGAATATTTGTAATAACAAATGCTGTTATTGTAATTATTAATGTAAAACTCAAAATCTTCTTGTGTTCCTCCTAAAGCGTAAAAATTAAGTGTTCTATCTCCGCTATAACTATAATTTAATTTTGAAGTACTATTAACTAAATAAAGGCTCCAACTTACGTTAGAAGGCAAATTACTTACATATATTTCTACATCATAGAACTTACAATATTGATTGCTATAATATATACTTACATTACTACCAGCTTCAGCTTGCCCTGTAGGGGAAGAGGGACAAATATATTGGCCATTTAAAAAAAGTGTTGGCGCAGTATAAGTATAATTACCTTTAGTAGAAAAGAATGTGATTGAAGAATTAAGTAAAGCAGACCCCGAACTACCAGCATAGCTCATATACCAAGAGTTTGAAGCACTATTAAATTTGCTACATACGTTATTAGAAAAACAATAATAAGCAGTAAAAGTAGTCTTTACTATTTCTGAAGAAAAGTTAGTTGAAGAGCTTACATTATAATTACTTATTCCCCTTAACAATTGAAGAAATATTATAAGCAATACAATCACAACTACTGCAACTACAACTAAATATATTGCATTAGAGGGTTGTGCACGCATATATTTTAGTAAAATTACTTTAATTTTAAACCATCAAAACTTTAAAATCAAAAATAATTGCGATAGCTAATAAAACCCAAATTATTTCAAAAAAATCTTTATAAAAAGTTATAATTAAAAAAGGAAGCAAATCTAAAGCGCTTTCTAAGATTAAAACTAAAATTATTAGTAAAAGCGAAAAAGCTATTAAATGCGATTTTATTTTGTAGTCTACATAAACTTTACCGTGAATAAAAGAAGATAAAAATAAAACGATTATAAAGGGCAAAGAAGAA
Source organism: Candidatus Rehaiarchaeum fermentans (assembly GCA_025920435.1). GTDB lineage: Archaea > Nanobdellota > Nanobdellia > Parvarchaeales > Parvarchaeaceae > Rehaiarchaeum > Rehaiarchaeum fermentans. The sequence goes on along the minus strand of JAPDLT010000015.1, from coordinate 7,413 downwards.
ATTTTAAGATAGTTTTCATAAGATATTACTTGAGACTGATTTCCTCCTAGAGAAGGTATTATGTAGAAGGCAGAAATACTAACGATTAACCCTAATACTAAGTAAATTGCAAAGTTTATTAAAACTAAATTTATATTACTTAACTTCATTAAGCTGCAAGAATTGTTTGAATTTGTTTTGATGCTTTATTTAATTCAAGTAGAATAAGACCAGTTTGTGCTTCCCTTTCCAAAAGACTTGCTAAAATTACTTCCTTACTTACTTTAACTGCCATAATCATTTGAGTTGCTGCTTCAGTTATTACAACTTGCAAATCTCCTTCATTAGAACCTAGAGCTTTTAGTGCTTCTTCAGCTGCTCCAACCATAGAACCTACCATTGCGCAAAATGTATTTGCGTCAACATTTGGAGGCATTAAAGGCATAATCGGAATACCGTTTGCATAAAGTATTGCAGATGCCTTAACACCTCCTACCGAATTAAGCTTTTCCAAAACATTCCTTAAATCATCCTGTTTACTCATAACTATTATTCAAATTCTTATTTAAGTTATTTAAATTTACTTCTAACCTTCCAGATTGCTCTAATTGAGAGAATAGCGCATCTATTGCTTCAAAAACTCCCTTTTCATCTAAGTAAGTCCAAGAATCAGGCTTAACTTGTGAAAGATCCTTGGCTACTGTAGGTATTATAGGAATATCTTCAGATAAATGGAGCGCTTCTCTTATTTTATCAAGACTTACAGCACCTGGCAAATTTGATTTATTCGCTACAACAACTATAGGCAAACCATAGGCCTCACTTTTTCTTAACATTTCTAATGCACGAGGAAAAGACTCTGGCTGAGTAGAATCTACTATAAGTATTACTCCTATAGATTCCTCACCGAGTATTCTCAATAGCGGGTCAAACCTCTCTTGGCCTGGAGTTCCGTGTAAATAAGCTACATATCCTTTATAATGTAATTCTCCTATATCCCTTGCAACAGTTTCTCCTAATGCATTAGCACTATAAGCTACGTTACACGCACTGTGTATGAATGAAGATTTACCTGCGTGTGCTGGCCCTGTAACAAGTATTTTTGGTATGTAAACTTTGACGCCTCCAGGTTTTACTACTTTAAATAGTACTCCTGAAGAAGGAATATTTGGTAGCCAATTACATTTAACTACTGCAAAATATTGACCAAAAATTACTCTTTTCTCTATCCCGCCTACGTTTACTACTGAATCTACAATTGCATAAATTTTGTTCAATAAATCATCACTGTAACCCCAATCAGTTAATAAGATAAGTGAGCTTATATCATTTTGAGATACTAAAGCTCTTAATTTTGAAAGAAACTCCAAAGCTCCTTCTTCTCCTAATGAATCAATTATATATGATAAATTATCTAGAATAAAAAGTGAACTGCCCTCTAAGTTTTTAGATATTTCATTAAATAAACTATCAGCGCTTTCTACATTTTTCACAGGAATAGAGCTTATTGTGCTATTTATTCCTAACATTGGAGTAAAAGCATCTAAAAATTTAACTTTATTAATTGTTATAGGCAATCCATATTCCTTTGAATCTTCTAAAAATGCTTCAGGCGAAATTCTATTCAATAACAAAGCAACATTTACATTATGAATGGAATTATAAGAAACTGCTTGATATCCGAAAACTCCGCTTTCAACAGCTGGCATTCCCTTAATCAAAACTATCCTGTGAAAAGGTATTGATTTAATTATAGCATCTAGTCTTTCAATTCCAAATTTGAGTTCATCCATTTTAAATTTTAAAAATTTGAATATTTAAATTGATATTTCTTTCCAATCAATAGAATCTTTTATTGTACCACTTCCCCTAAAGTATCTTTTTCCATTTTCTTCTTTTAATTCAATTACTCCATCAACCAAACTTCTTATTGTCTCATTAACTTGTTGAGAATGCATATCTTCATCAATTAAGAATAAACTTATTCCTCCCAGAATTTTAGTTCTTCCACACATAAACTGAATAAATCTAAAGGTAGTAGCAGGAGGATTATAAAGTAATAGTACTGAAATAGAATCATATACATTTACAGGTATTTTCATATTCTTTATCAAATCTCCATCTAAGAGCGAAAGGTTTACTGATATAGATGTAAGATCCAATGGTCCATTAACAAGCTTTGCGAATGAAGGTTCTTGAGCAGATGGAGAAACAGTTCTTGTAAAAGAATCTATTAATTTAAATTCACTCCCCAACTTACTTGAAATTAGAATACCACTCGTATTAAGTTCATTCAAAAGATCATTATAAGATGTGCGAGTTAACAAGTATACAACTCCTAATGATGGAGATTTTGTTACCCAATTATTAATTATTCGATACAAAAGCTTTTCTTTTCCTGAGAATTTAGTGCCGGAAATAAGTATGTTTTTCCTAAAGTCTACTCCTCCTAAGCTTTCATCAAGTTCTTTTATTCCGAATTCGATCATATGTACAAAAATTTAGATCCTGCGTTTTCCCCATCAATTAATTCACTTATTTGTATTTCGATTCCTTTATCGGTATTAGTAAATGATGCTTTTTCTTCTACTTTATCTTTAAATAAACCTACGTTTATTGGAAATAATCCAGTAACGATTCCTCTAAAAACAGCATTTAAGCTTTGATCGAAAATATAAATATCTGCAGACTTGAAATCATTATAAACTCTCAACTTAAAAGATTTAGCATCAATAAATATTTCGTTTACTGCATCGTGGGGTAAATCTAGCAATTCATTTAATTCCTTCTCTACATCCTGACTAGAAACAATTTTTTCTACGTTATCTACCTTATTATTTTTAAGAAAAGACACACTTATTTTTATTTTGTTAGAAAGCATAATTTTTGAAAGAAAAGAAAATAATTTTCCTGCGTTAATCTCTAATTGATCTACATTTATTTGTATATAGTTTTGATTTTTTGATAATCCTATGTATATTCTTCTGTTAATTAACTCTTTAGGTAATTCTTTTTCTCCATTAAGCAACTTATTTCTTGCAATAACATATTTGAATAGCTCCATAATATAAGGTCTTATTACAATATTTTAAGTATTTTGAAGGCTTAAAGTATTAAAATTATAAAATTAAATAAGCCCTCTTTCTTTCATTCCTTTAATTACTCTTTCTACTGCTACAACCATCGAGGCAGTTCTAAAGTCTTCATTGCCTAAAGAATTATATTTATTATAAATTTCATAAAAGGCTCTTTCCATTCTTTTTAAGATAAGGTCTTTGGCCTCTTCTTCATTTATTAAATTACCGGACTTGTTATTAGCCCATTCTACATAACTACCAACTACTCCTCCAGAATTAGCAAGTATATCAGGAATAACAATTATTTGCCTTTGCTTTAATATTTCATCAGCTTCAGCTGTGATTGGTCCATTAGCACCTTCTACAATTAATTTGGCCTTTATTTTAGATGCATTTGCTTTAGTTATTACATTTTCCAATGCAGCAGGTACTAAAATATCACATTCTTTTTCAATTAATTCTTCGTTTGAAATTTTATTCGCATCACTATAGTTTATTACTGAACCTGTAGCTTTTTTAGCCTTTTCTAATTCTTCGTATCTTAATCCCTTTTCATTAAATACTCCTCCTTTCGAATCACTAACCCCAATCACTTTTGACCCATTCTCTTCAAAAAACTTAGCTGCAAAACTGCCTAAATTTCCGAATCCTTGAATTATTACAGTTTTACCACTTAGATTTCCAAGAAACTTTTCTGAAGCAAGTTTTGCGATTGAAACAAGCCCTAAACCAGTACTAAATTCCCTTATTTTTAATCCCCCAAGTATTTCCGTTTTTCCTGTAAATGAAGAAAAGTTTATATTTCCTGTTAATTTGACATATTCATCTACAAACCATGCCATTATTTGAGAATCTGTATTTACATCAGGAGCAGGTATATCAAAATCTTCACCTAAATATTTGTATAATCCATCAATGTACTTTCTAGAAACCAATTCTAGTTCTTCTTTACTTAACAACTTAGGATCTATTGCGATTCCTCCTTTCCCTCCTCCATAAGGTAATTGTAATAATGAGTTTTTCCATGTCATTATCATTGAAAGAGCTATTACCTCATCTTGAGTAACGTTAGGATGAAATCTAACTCCTCCCTTATAAGGCCCTAAAGCACTATTATGTTGAGACCTCCATCCTAAAAACGTCTTAATCGAATTATTACTTTTAATTTGTATTTTTACTTGTATAACTCTTTCGGGTTTTGAGAGAACTTCTAATTCTTCATTGCTAAGTGCTAGTATTTTCCCAACTTTTTCAAGTTTCTTTAGTTGCTGGGTATATAAGTTTACACTTTCTTGAGCCTGCATTAGATTATCAATTTTAGAAAGTTTTTAAAATTATATAAAATTTTTTACATAAGAAAAATTAAATCAAAAATCAAGAGTATTCTCTCCAAGTATAACCGCAGTTAGCACACTTGTAAAAACGAGTAGGGGGTTCATCTGCGGATCTAGTCTGCTCCATCCAACTAACTATTTTCTTTTGACCACATTTAGGGCATTCTATTTCCTCGTACTCTCTATTTGAATCGTTTAATGATATAACTACTTTCTTTTTCATATCTTGAACTAAATATTTTTAATTAATTCTTTTTAAAACTTTTTGTTTATTACGACGGGGATTTTCTCTATAATATCTAAAGGAGAAAGTGCTGGCCCCTTTTCTTTAGAAACCAATCTTCCAGCATATCCATTTATATAGGCAGAAGCTAGTGCTGAATCAATAATAGTGTTTCCTTGAGCAATAAGAGAAGCTGCTATTCCTGCAAGAACATCTCCTGTACCTGGTTTTGCCATATAAACCGAATTTGTTTTGTTAAAATAAACATCTCTTCCATCCGAAAATATATCATAATGACCCTTCAGTAGCACATTAGTATTGTACTTATTTGCGAAAGATTTAACTTGAGATGCACGAGTATTTAGATCTTTAGAAGGCTCCTCCCCTGAAATTAATTTAAATTCATATGAATTAGGAGTTAAAAGGATGTTAGGGCCTAATAGTCTTTTATCTAATACCTTTATTCCATCTGCATCTATAACTATTTTACCAGTATATTTATTAATTAATCCATTTACAAATTCTTCTTGCTCTTTATCTGTTCCTATACTATTGCCAACAACAATAACTTTAGACCAATTCATTAATTCTGAAATACTTTCTATAGCTTTTTTGTCAAAACGATCTCTTTCATATTCTAAAAATATTATTTGAGGATAGAGGAAACCAAATTCCTTACTACCTTTTGGGCCAAATACTTTTATATAATCACATCCGCTTCTCTGAGCTGCTAAAGAAACAAGTACTTCTGAACCGAAAGAAATACCTCCTGCTATTACTAATAATTTACCGTAGTTTCCTTTATAAGACCAAGGGTTCCTTTGTCGATATACTTTCTTTAATATTTCAGCTTTTATTTGGTACATTTTAGTGTAAAGGTGCTAAACCTGCTGGCCTTAAAGATCTAGCTATCATTTCTACTGCTAAAGCTGCTTGACCAAAACCTACTGATAAGAATCTACTACCATCATAAGCGGAACAATCTCCCGCAGCATAAATGTTTTTAACAGAAGTTTGACAATCTTTATCTATAATAAATCCGTATTGATTTTTCTCTAAATTGATAGAAGGAAATTGCTCTCGGTGTATTAAATTACCTATTGCGATTATAACACTGTCAATCTGGAGGTCTTCTTTTGAATTTGATACGACATCTTGGATAGTTATGGATTCTACTCTGTCTTTTCCGTTAATTGAAATAACGTTTTTGTTAAGCAAAATTTTACCATTCTTTTGCTTAAATTTTTCTATACTAAGCGGAGCTGCCTTAAGTTTATCATTATGCTGTATAATGTAAATTTCGTTTGCATAATCAATAATATCTAAAGCCCAATCGAATGCAGAATCGCCCCCTCCTATTACTGCAACCCTTTTGCCCTTAAAATCTTCTCTCGATTTTACATAGTAATAAACTCCTTTATCTAAAAACTCCTTTTCTCCTGGTACATTTAAGGTCTTAGGTACTACTTCCCCAAAACCTATTGCAAGTAAAATTGCTTTCGTGCTTATGACATTTCCATTTTCTAGCTTAACTAAGAACTTATCATTATTATTTATTATGTCAATTACTTTGCTATTCAATCTTAAGTTTTGAATCGCATTTTGCTTTTCTAGTTGTTTTAATAAATTATCTATTAAATCTTTGCCTTCTGCATTTGCTAGTCCAGGAGAATCTTCTACGGGTTTAGTAGGATAAAGAGAGATTACTTGCCCTCCAAAAGAATTAGTAGATTCTAACAGTATAAAGCTTAAATTATAAAGCTTCGCTATTAATGCACCGTAGAGGCCAATCGGGCCCCCTCCTACTATAACTAATTCATACTCTTCCATGCTTCTTTCTTAAATTTGATTTCAGTTTTTTAATTATAAAGAATTCGTATATTAAACCTTCAACTATTGCACCAATAGCAATTCCTAATAAAGTAAATAACAAAATTCCCTCTAAATTAAATGAATTATTGTATGAAATTGGGGATTTAGATAGTGAATAGAAAGGCTCATATCCCGAAACTAAAGCCTCTTCAAATTGTGCATAAACTCTTGAAAAGGAAGAAAACTCTAGAGTAGTATAATTAGAATAGTAAGAAGAATTTGCAAGTAAGTAATTAGTTATTCCTAGTATTGGGATCGATCCTGCTTTTTCAGCATAGTATATTGCTAATTTATCTGAATACAAAGATAACGGTATAATTTCAGCAGATGATTCGGAAGATAAAAGATTTACTGATTCAATTGCTAATTGAGACTCAGCAATTGAGTTTAATGATTCAAACAAAGAGTACACATAGTTATGGTTTTGAAGATTATATTGAGATTCGTTTAGATAGTAATCTGATAAAGGATTGGAATAAGAAGTGATTTGTTGAGAGTAATAATAATAAGAATTTGCTAAATTGAAGTAATAATAAGCTAAATTTTGTAAGGAGCTTTGATTAAAAGGAGTAGATGAATTGCTCAGAAACTGATCCCAGTAAACTGCTGTAACAAATTTAGTAAGTGCAAGTGCGTAATTTGTAAGAGCTTCACTATATAAATTATTGTTCAAATCATTAATTGCATTAGAAAGATATACTTCACCTTGATGTATTCTATCTAGACCAGTAAGTAGAAATATTTCTGTGGAGGAGTTAACTTGCTTATAAATTATTTTATTAATATAGACTTGCTTCGAAGAATTTAGCTGAGAAATGAGTGAAGGTAAGCTTAAGTTATAAGCAAGAACTTGCGCTTCTATAAGATCTGGAAGTGAAGTGTTAACAGCTAAAGATGATGCAACATAAGCTAGATTTTGACTTGCTAA
>JAPDLT010000014.1 GCA_025920435.1 Candidatus Rehaiarchaeum fermentans | reverse complement strand
TATTTTCCTACGTGTGGCTTTTTATAGGAGGGCAAGACCCTAATTCTATAGCCGATCAATTACTTTCTACAGGCTTAATGATGCCTGGATTTAGACCAGATAAAAGAATTTTAGCTTCTACTCTTTCCAAATATTTAATTCCTTTATCTGTTTTGGGAGGCGCTATAACCGGCTTTATAGCAGCTATTGCAACATTATTTAATTCTCTCATTCCTGGTATAGGTATTATACTTATTGTAATGGTTTCATATCAATTTTATTATTATTTACAAAATGAAAACCCAACTGAACTTCAGCCTATTAAAGAAAAAATAAGGTCATTTTCTATATGAACCAAGTATTTTTGCTTATTATAATTTCAATATTTATTGGTTTAATTTCTCAAATTTCTTATTTTTTGATTTCTGATCGTGAGAAAATTAAAAATATAAGAAAAAGGGCAAAAGAAATGAGCGAGAAATTAAAATTAACGAAGGATGAAAATGAAATTAAGAAAATTTATGCTGAAATGGTTTCAAATTCTACTGAGCTTATGAAAGAATCCTTGAAACCTACGCTTTATACTTTTATTCCTTTTTTATTGGTATTTTATTTAATAGCTAACTACTTTTCTTATTATCCTATAGTACCTGGCTCTTCTATACAGATATTTAATAATTCTGCTATAAGTTTTATAAACTGTGAATCTTCTAAAATTCAAAATCATTTTATTTTGAACTACACTCCTTCTTGTATAATAAAAACTAATAATGCTACCTTTCAACTTGCAGGGATAGAAAATAAAAGCGAGGTGGTTTCGTATTCTTGGGGCAAAATATATCCACAGGAAGTAGGAATAAATACGCCATTTGCTTTTATAAATTGGTTTTGGATATACTTTATTGGTTCATTTATCTCTTCTTTCATATTTTCAAGCATTTTGGAAAGATTAGGATTTTAGATCCACCTATCCAAAATCCCAGAACAAATTAAAGCTTTATCCTATGTAATTTTTGGGTTCCTTTTTATTGTTAGCATTTATCGATTCGTTAAATTCTACTTTAATATTTATTCTTTTAGCACATTCTGTCAAAACTTCTTTTAGCGCTTTTTCTCTATCCTTTTCATAAAAGTCGACTAGCCAAACACTTGTTTTAACTTTCGTATTTTTCAAATAGTAATAGAGTAAACCGGGCATTCCTTCTATTCCACTAAATTGCGTTGGCTTTTGGAAGGGAGGATATAGATTTTTCTCAAAATTAGATATCAAATATATTCTTAGGGGTCCTTCTCCCACTAATTGTCTTCCTACTATGTTTATTAAGTTATCTGTCTCCTTAATTATTTCTTTAGCTAGATTTTTACTAAGTTTAATTATTTCTTCTGGGTAAACAGGAGTTGCGTCGAAAATCCTTATTATTAAATCCTTGCTTTTATAAATTCTTTCCTTTGGTATTTCAAAATCTTCATTTTTATTTATTACGATTGCAGGAGGAAATGGTATTTCTCTTTCTTTAACTAGTTTTGCTTTACTAGAACTTATCAAAATTTCTGCTATTTTTGATGACAGCATACTCATTTCAGGAAAAACAACTAGCTCAAAGCGTTCTTCTTTTTTCATAATTAGTTGGTTAGTTTTATATTTAAAGTAGTCCTTTTTCTTTCAATCTTTTTTCATTTATTTCTCTTCTATATTTTACTAGTATTTCATTTGTAGAATAACGTAAAGGAGAATTAACTATTGTTTCTTTTCCGCACTTAGGACATTTATCTTCTAATGTATATAATTTGCAATCGAAGCAATATTTAATCCTCCTCATATTTTTCTAGCTTAAATACAAGTTTCTCTGCTTTTATTATTTCTTCTATTTTTTTATTAAGTTCTTTATCAAACTTTGATATTTCCTTGGGGTTTCTTACTGTTTCTATAATATAAATTGGTGCTTTTTGATATCTTACAGTAATTCCTTCTATTTTATTTATCTTAAGTAAAACTTCTTTTATTTTTTCAACCCCGTCAGGGTCAGAAGATCTTAAATATAATTTGTATCTAAGCTTAATTAACTTCTTGCTTTTTTCGATTAATTGTTCTATTTTTTGTCTAGTTTCTTCGCTTAATTCAAATTTACTTTTTAGCTTATCATAGTTTTGAAAAAGATAATAGAGCGAACCGTACTGTTTTCTTATTTCTTTAATAATATTTTCACCATTCTTTTCTTTACTTAATATAAGTTCCAGTCTTCTTATTATAGATATTTCTTTAAGTACTCTTCTTTTGTCTTCATCACTTACTCTTTTTAGAGAAAGTTCTAATTGTCCTTGTGTGTTCATTATTTTAGCAGGAAGTATTTGTCCTACTTTAACAACTTCGTTTGGATTATTTATCCAAGATTTGCTTAATTCTGAAACGTGTACAAATCCTTCAATATCAGTTTCATAAATTTTTACAATTACCCCACTATCTAATATTTTTTCAATTTCACATGCTACTACTTCTCCCTCGCTAAATTGCATATACTAATATTATTTTTTATTTATAATTTAATGAAGGCTAGTACTGAATGGGAAATAATTTGGATAATATTAATGATTATAGCACTTTCAATAATAATAGTATTGGTTATTTATATGGCGACTCAAGCATCTAATCAGCAATCGCCTTTTTCGTTCTTTTCTAATGTTTTTGGATAATGACCGCGCAAGGTATATATATAACTTTTGTCGGTTTGCTAATAGTTATAATTGCAAGTGTTATTTTGATAATAAGTTATTTAGGCGTTTATTCTTTTGTAGGATCTATTGGGTTTGGAAGTAGATGCGCAGCTGCCATAGCTCAGCTTAAAATAGATAGTTTTATCTTTCCAATAGCAAATATCTTTAACTTTTTGGGGGGCAATATAAATTTAAATACTCAGGCCCAAAATGTGGAAGCCGCATGTTTACAACAGAATGCGATACCTGCTCTTAATGCTCAAATTCTTGGTGCAGAACTCTATACCTATATCTCTGCTTGCTACTCTCTAGGTTATCAGCTTCAATCCTTTCCTAATTTGCTTTCTCAAAGTTATTTGAGAAATGTATTTTTATGTGAAGAAGGCAAAATTTCTACTAACAATACTGTTTTAGCCTACAAAGTAATTAATTACATTAATTCAAACTATAGAAGCAAAGACTTAAAATCAGAATTCCTCACGAATTCTTCAAATGGAGGGGCTATGTTAGTAAACAATAGTTTTTTAATTAAACCTAATTCTTCTATTTTAATTGCCTTTGTTTATAATAAGAGTACAATTTGCTCATCTTTAAATTGTCAAAATAGTGCTTGCATTTCAAACTTTAATTATCAAGTTTCTTTTCTCCAAAACAATTTTATAGATCAACCTAATTTAAGTGCTTATTGCTCTTCTAATTATTATTCTTCTGCTTGTCAAAGCAACTTTTCTAAATTAGTAGTTTCTTCTTTACCTTCCAACTTAGAAGGGGTAAATTCCCCCTTATACTACTGTGGTTACAAATATAATAACCAAATTTATAATCTTTCTATGCCCATATGCGGCTCTCTTCCAATATTTGCTTTAAATGGAGAATCTAGAGTAATAGTATGTATTAGCTAACTATGGCAGAAACAGCTGGAGAATATACAGTTTTTTGGGTTTTATTTGCTATAACTGCAATAGTTATATTAATTATTTTTGGCGCAGTTGCATTAACATCTTATGCAGTTTCTGGGGGGAATCTTTGCTTGACTACTTCTTTAATAAGAAACTTTATTTATACTGATTTTGGTCTGTCCTCTTTTGCAGGAGTTGGAGGCGCTTTTTTAAGCGGGATATTTAATCCAGCAGGTCTTTTATCTTTCTTAAACTTATTGCCTCCTCTTTATTGTTCTCCTACTTTTTCGCAGTTTTCTAAGGGTTCTACTTCAACAGATATTTGGAATGAAATTTCTCAATCATCTTTAAATTGTTTAAATCAGTTTGGATTTAATTATTCCTTATATGTTAATTATAAAGGGCCATTGCTTTGTGGAGCAACTATTATAAAAGTGCCTTATAATCTTACACTTGCAAGTTATCTAAATTATTTAAAACAAAAGACCGTTAATGTAAGCAGTAATAATTGTATACAATTTCCTTCGCTTTGCCCTTCAGGATATTCTTGTGATACATCCGATCCTTATGAATGTGAGTCTCCTATTTATAATTATAGTTATTGTATTAGGCAATCTAATTATGCACCTGCAGAAGCAGGCTTCTACATTGAAAAACTACCTCTTTATTCTAACAATTCTCTCTCCGCATATAGCGTAATAGGTTCGGCACTATGCAACGAAGAGCAAGGTTGTTTATTTAATACTTCCTCGCTTAGTTGTACTAATCAATATGGAGTATCTAGTGTCTGCAGTCAAGACTGGCAAAACTTTTGCTATAAACAAAATAATACGTACGAATGTTATTTACAATATAACCCTTCATCAAATCAGTATCTCCCTCCTCTGGCCTGTTATTCCACTTATAAAATACCTATAACTTCAATTAAGAGTAATGCCTACGATTATTTATTTCCAGGAGGATTTACGTTAGTTTATTTGTATAACCCTCTTGACGGTAGAACTTACCCCCTTAACAATCCTTCTAGTTTAAACTTAAACATTAATAAATCTACGATTTTCGTTTACTATTTAAATTCTTTTACGGGCACTTATTTACCTCCTCTTCAGTATAGTTCGCCAGCAGGATGCCCTTCTTTCACTATTTCTAATTCTATTTCCTATTCTTGTTTAGCTTCTTGTGCAGATGCCGCAGGAATTTTAGGAGCAAGCGGCTACAAGCGCTTCCCTTTGATTTTGTCTTCAACTGCAGGCGCTGCGGCAGGTCTAACTGCCGCAGCAATTACATATTCTTTATCTAATAAGTATTTAGCAGGAATAGGTGTTTATCCGGCTTCTCCTCTAACTGTAGCCTATTATTCTACAGTTTTAACTACCTTTCCATTTATAGATTGTTTTCAATGCATCGCAGGAAGTGTAGGTAACCTTTTCAATCTAGGAGGAATTGATTTAACTAGCAATAGATTATTAATGTGTATAGATATAAATTATACCTAAGTATGAGATCTACAAGCATAATTGATGAGATTATTTTTGTTATAATACTAGTTCTTTTTTCATTCATAATTTTGTCTTTTTTCCTTCATTCTTATTTTTCTACATTAGGAGTTAGGCAACTTCCTTCTATAAATGAATCTAGACCACTTGCTTGTAATATTTCAATAATTTCAAAGATTGGATCAAGTTCTAATTGCATCGTGTCGGTAAGAGCAGAAGGAGGCACTTCTGGCTTAATCTACACGCTTTATAATTCGAAATCTAAATTATGTAGTTATGTAGCTGGTTATAGCTATTGCGATTACAAAGTTAATGTAACTAATAATGATACACTTATATGCAACACTACTGGTAAATCCCCTTATAACGAAAGTTATTTACCAGGCGGAGGGTACTCACTTTATATTTCTTGTTAGAATTCTTTTTGAATAGTTAAATTCATAATTCCTATAAATTATATGAAAGGTGATGCTATTTCAGAAACTACTGCTATTATATTAGCTATAATAGTTTTTGTAGCTGCATTAATTATTGTAATATTAGCAAAGACCTATTCTCCTTATATTTTATCTGACTTGATAAACGCCCTTTCATTTAACTGGCTTTTCGGAAAAATATGAGAGGCGCAGCGGAAAGAGCAATAATAGAATATGTTATAATAGCGATAATAGGGATAATCATAATTATACTTATTTTACAATTAATCACTCCTTATAAAATACTTTCAGATCTAGAAAATTTGTTAAAGGATATGTTAGCTTTTCCAGGAAATAAGTTTTTATGAAAGGTGCTACTAATTATTTTCTTGCTTTGATTATAGTATTAATAATTTGCTTGATATTACTTATTGCTTATTTATTGATAGTTAATCCAAAATTTTTTAGTGACATGATACCTAAATTTCAATTAACGTGGTTAAATAATATATGAAAGGGATGGCAGAGCAAACCTTGCTTTATATTTTATTTGCAGTATTAGCATTATTTCTTATTATAATATTCATTATATTGTTTGGTCCATCTAATCTTTCAAAAAGTGTATCTAATTCGATAAATTCTGCATTAATATCTATATTTGGTCCTTTGTTAAAATTTATATGATGCTATTTTCTGATCTTTTAAAAAGATTAAGAGAAGAAGAAGGTAGTAAAACATTAGTTACTTCTTTAACTGATCAAGATATAGAAGAAATCAGAGAACTTTTCTCTACCTATAAAGAAAGGCTTTCTACTGCAAATGAAGAAGAAAAGAAAGATTTAGATAGACAAATTAAGAATGCTGAAAGAGTTTTAGAAAAATTATTACGTTTAAGAATTCAAAAATTGCTTTTTTATTCCTCTTTTTTTGATTTACAACAAATAGAGAATAAAATGAATAAAGCAGAAATCATCGCATTTAAATCAGCTAATGATGCAATAGATAATTACATTAAAACTGTTTTTCAAACTATAAAAGAAAACAAACCCAAAGAAGAACAAAAAGGTCCTTCTAAAAGATATGAAGTTTTATCAAACATATCTAAATTTACATGGTATGGCAAATCATACGGTCCTTATAAACCTGGAGATATAATAGAAATAGATGATGATCAAATAATAAGAATACTGATAAATAATAAGCAAATAAAACCTATATGACCTTTCTATTACAAGATAAAATACAATTTAGAGAGTATCAACAAAATATTGCAAAGGTAGCTTATTATAATAATACTTTAGTAGTTTTACCAACGGGTTTAGGCAAGACAATAATAGGTTTGCTTGTTATAGATAGAGATTTAACAATCTTTCCTAATTCTAAAGCGCTTTTTTTAGCTCCTACTAAACCTCTTTTGATTCAACACTATAAAAACTTTTCTGAAGTTTCTACGTTTAAAATAGGTTTAGTAGATGGTGAAGTTAACGTAAGCAAAAGAATTGATATTTATAATTCTGATTTAATTTTAGGAACACCTCAAACTATTAGGAACGATATAAAAAATGGAATACTTGATTTATCTTCTTTTTCCACTATTGTTTTCGACGAAGCTCATCATGCTATAGGTAATTATCCTTACGTAGAAATAGCAAAAGTATTTAATCAAAAATCTTTTAATAAACATATAATAGGTTTAACTGCTTCTCCTGCTTCAGAAAGGGAAAAAATATTGGAAATCTGCAGAAATTTGTTTATACACAAGATAGAAGTCAGAACAGAGGACGATCCTGATGTTTCGCCTTATGTTTTTCAAAAAGAATTTATAAAAATAAGAGTTGATTTAAATCCACAAATTTTAGAGATATCTAAAAAAATAAATGAATTAAATTCTAAATATAAAGAAGAATTAATTAACAACAATTTTACTTATTTATCAAAAAGCAGATTAATAGGGAAAAATTTAATGATTATTAGAAATAATTTACTAAAAGAAATAAAACAAGGAAACTATTCCGCTTTTCGTGGTATAATTTTGATTTCGAAGATACTTAAACTTAATCATCTTGATTATATTTTGTGTACACAAACAATTAATGCAGCATACTCTTTTTCGCAAAAGATAATTGATTCTTCTTCCAGGGCTGATAAAGAACTATCTAAAAATGTAGAATTTATAAGTATTCATAATTCCATAAAAAAGTTAGTAGAAAATAATGTAGAAAACGACAAGTTGAAAAAGCTTTCAGAATTACTGAAAGCTTATTCTAATAATAAAGTTATTATATTTGCGCAATACAGAGATACCGTAAGTTCAATTTACGAATTTATAAAAAACATAGAAAATGTACGGGCTTCTATTTTTATAGGACATGGAAAGAAAGGTATGAGTCAAAAACTGCAAAAAGAAGTAATTAACAAATTTGAGAGTGGAGAAATTAATGTGTTAATATCTACTAGTGTTAGTGAAGAAGGTATTTCAATAAAAGGAGCAGATGTAGCTATATTTTACGAACCGGTTCCTAGTGCAATAAGAACAATACAAAGAAAAGGAAGAGTAGGAAGATTTAATTTTGGTAAAATATATGTGCTTGTAGCTTCCGATACAAAAGACGAAGGTTATTTCTGGGTATCTAGTAAAAGAGAAAAACAACTAAAATTACTTCTCAAGACAATAAATCAAGAACTTTCAAATAACGTTTCCTTAAGACAATATACTTAATATTTATAAACATGTTTTTATAAATTATGGCAGAGATCTTGAAGAAAAGTGCTGTAAAGGACTATGTAAAAGGGCTTGATAAGGACATGCGATTTCCGGATGATACGGTAGAAGATCTGGAAAAAGCCGTTAAAGAATTAATAAAGAAGGCAGTAGAAAGAGCTAAGCAAAACGACAGAAAAACAGTAAGAGGTTTTGACTTTTAGAAGATTTTTTGAAAAGCCCTGATTTTGGTTTAATTTTTTATTTTTATTGTTTTATTATTGATTTTAGCTTATTATTAGTATGATAATAAGTGCTTCATTAATTTCTGGAATAATAATAATTGTTGTTGCTTTAATAACTTTGGTTAGGATAATAAAACCTATTCTAGAAGCTTTGATTGTAGTGGCTTTAGTTTTTATAGGTAGTGCACTTATATTTCATTCTTACCCCTCTATACCTGGTACTAACATCCCAACTATAGGTCTCAATATTATAGGGATATCTCAAGTTTCATCTAATGAATCAATAATAGTTTTATTCAACGCTTACCCTTTGCCTATTAGCAACATTTCAGTTTATTTAAATAGTAATCCTGTGAAAGTTTTAAGTAAAGATTATTCTCTATCTCCCGGATTTGGAGCAGTTTTGGTAGGTTTCAACTCGCCTGGAAGAATAGAAGTAAAGGGTACAGTAAATCTTTATGGTATTCCTCTTTCAAGCATCCCTGCTTATTATAACTATTCGTAAATATTTTAAATAAAAGTTAGATATTGTTACAAATTATATTATATTTTAGGGGCAGGTAAGTCGGGGAGCTGGTCCCTCCCTGTAAGCACAAATGGACCTAGGTGCGACTAAGCACTGCAGCGGTTAAGTGTATCATGTAGCTGGAAAAGACCGAAGTTATGATTTTCAGCCCCACAAAGTCAAACTTATAGAAACCCAGCCAGGCCCGGAAGGGAGCAACTGTAACTATAAGTTTGATGTTTGTGGGTAAACTGAAATGAATGTAGGTTTTTTCCCTCTCTACATGGTACACTTGATCAATGCAGTGAGCCTGCCCCTTGTGCCGGGATACTCAAGTGGTTACGAGGCAAGCCTGCTAAGCTTGTTGGCGAAAGCCTGCGTGGGTTCGAATCCCACTCCCGGCGCTTCTTTAGAATTAGTAACAGTTTTAAAAAGTAGTGTAGAAATAGCTTGATTAAAAAAGAACTGTGATATTTAAGGTCGTGAAAGTAATTTTGAAAGTTCTTAATTTTCATTTAATGCTTAATTATAACTAAGTAGTAGAGCAAATGAATAGTTCTGCTTTTCTAGTAACAGCTCTAACAATGTTTATCGTATTTTCTTTATTAATTTCTTTCATTAAATTAAAATGGTCTTTTTTTGTCAAAATATAGCCATATAATATTGTTATCAATTTTGTTTTGCAATCTTTCCTTTTCAAAAGATAACAAAGATTTAAATATTAGCAATTAAAGTACCAATATGGATAAATTTAGTAAGATAAGATCACAAGCAGCAACAGAATATCTAATGACATACGGTTGGGCATTTCTAATCATAGCAATTGTTGCAGCAATTCTTATTTCTCTAGGAGTATTTAGACCATCTACATCCAACACTATTTCTGGATTTTCTCCATTAAGCCCTCAATCAGTTAGTTGCCTTTCTGCCACCGTAAACGGTCTTGCTCCTGGTCTCTACATGAGTTTTGTTAATACAGCATCATATAACATGAACATAACTGCTGTCTCTTTCTCTTCAGCTACTGGTCTTACTATAACTAATAGTAGTGCTATATATGTAGGAAGCAGTGCAAGTAGTGCTTCAGCAGCTGCATCATCAACTACTTATACAGGTTATACAATACCTAGCGGAGCAACTTTCTACGTATACATGCCTAAAGTTGCTTGCTCTGGCCCTACTTTCAGTGCTTCAGTTACTATAACATATGTAAGTGCAGGACCAACTAATACTGGACTTGCACAAAGTGCTTCAGGAACAATTTCCGGAACACGTACTTCGTAGATTTTTAGTTTTAAAATTTATAAGTTATTATTTTATCATATAAAATGGCGAAGTTAAGGCCGGGTAGGTGTATCAG
>JAPDLT010000013.1 GCA_025920435.1 Candidatus Rehaiarchaeum fermentans | reverse complement strand
TACTTCGTAGATTTTTAGTTTTAAAATTTATAAGTTATTATTTTATCATATAAAATGGCGAAGTTAAGGCCGGGTAGGTGTATCAGAGATCCGAAGAGAGCTTATACTAGAGTATCTAAATATAAAAAGCTATCATATGTAAAATCTTCTTTAGGTACTAAAATAGTTCAGTTTGTTTCTGGAAATCCTAACGGAAAATTTAATTATTCAATATCCGTACTTTCTTCGAGAGATATTGTTATAAGAGATAACGCTATAGAAGCAGCAAGAGTCGCAGCAAATAAGATACTTTCATCAAAGCTTTCAGATGAAAATTTCCTCTTAGTTGTTAAGCAATATCCTCATCACTTTATAAGAGAACATAAACTTGCTGCTGTAGCGCAAGCAGATAGATTTTGGATGGGGATGTCTCTTTCTTTCGGAAAAGTTGCTGGTAGAGCAGTAAGAGTAAGGACTGGAGCAGAATTATTTAGAATAACTGTAGATGAATCAAATGCTAAAGTTGCTGAGGAAGCAGCAAAGGCAATAGAAAAGAAGCTAGGATTTAGAATGCTACTCATTCCCAACTACTCCAAATAATCAAGAAATTTAGACTTGTAATTTAATATAATTTTTAATTGTAATTTTATTTGGAAAGTTTTTCGTTATTAATTACCAATCTTATACGAGAATTCTATCGAAATATATAAAGTATTGGATCTACATTAGTTGGAACTTATAAGAGTGTGCCTATTAATGCCTCTTTTGCATTATCCTCTGTTACTTATGCTTTCGGTGAAGCAGTTTGAAAAATATTAATGTATAGATTTACTTTGTAAATAATGCAACTTTCTAATAATTATGTGATTTTGTTAAATAATGTATCGTATCCTTTTAATCTAAATTTTAGTTTATTTTGATAAACAATTTCTATAATGAAAATTTTAGTTTATCTAAAGTCAAGCTTAATTTATAAGATGGTGGTTTTTTCTGCTTGATATCTTTAAATTATTTGCTAACTTAGTCTTTTTAAAAAGAAAAATTTGTGCAAAAACAACATCTTCGTCAATTCTAAAGTTTTAAATAATTTAATTTTATATTCATATGAATAAGATATGGATAAGAATGAAATATTGATAGGTGAAAAACCTTTAATGAGCTATGTATTGGCTGCACTAGCCAATTTGAATGGAGGCAGTAATTACGTAATAATAAAAGCAAGAGGCTCCAAAATAAGCAAAGCAGTAGATGTTTCACAAATTTTAAAATCTAGATTTTTAAAAGATTCAAAAATAAGCGTTGAAATAGGTACAGAACAGCTTCCTTCTAAAAAAGATCCTAATGTGATTAAAAACGTTTCCTTTA
The DNA here is from genome assembly GCA_025920435.1 of Candidatus Rehaiarchaeum fermentans. GTDB lineage: Archaea > Nanobdellota > Nanobdellia > Parvarchaeales > Parvarchaeaceae > Rehaiarchaeum > Rehaiarchaeum fermentans. The sequence goes on along the minus strand of JAPDLT010000013.1, from coordinate 9,490 downwards.
TTTCAATCAAGTTAGAAAAGTAAATGATTTCTGATGGAAGTTTTTTGTTACTTAGTTTTAGCATTAAAGATAAAGATTCATCAGAATTACTAAGTGAATCTAAATCAGTTTTATACATAAAAGGTTATTCTAAATTCCTGCCCAAAAAAGTAGAAGAAGAATTAGTAAAATCAGATAGTAATGAAATAGAAGTATATTTGAATAAAGAAGATGGATTTGGTGAAAGAGATCCAGAATTAATTAAGACCTTTCCTATTTCTGCTTTCGATATTAGAGGATCTTTAGGAAAGGGAGACTATGTTGCTTTAGAGATTGAAGGTAAGAGCGTTTTAGGAAAGGTAATTTATATAGGAAGTGGAAGATTGATGATAGATTTAAATAATCCGCTAGCAGGAAGAAATTTAATTTACAAAATAAAAATTGAAAAGAACATAACTGATGAAAATGAAAAGATAAAAGCATTAGAAGATCATTTCAACGTGAAAATAGAAAAGAAAGAAGACAATTCTTTAAAGATAGAAGGTAATGAAAATGAAAAGAAAGAAGTAAGTGAAATCATCAAAAAATACATTAATAATAATATAAATTTACTATTATGAGCGAAATAATAGAAGGAGGATACGACATTAAAAAAGAATTAGAAGATTTGATTTTAACTAATAGAGCTAAAATAAAAGTAGTTGGGGCTGGAGGTGCAGGTTGTAATACAATTAATAGAATGATGGAGATTGGAATAAAAGGAGCAGAATTAATTGCTGTTAATACTGATGCTTATGATTTACTTTATAAGTCAGCAGAGAAGAAAATTCTAATCGGAAAAGAATTAACAAAAGGATGGGGTGCAGGTTCAGATCCTGCAATAGGAGAAGCTGCAGCTAAAGAACAAGAGCAAGAAATAAAGCAAGCACTACAGGGTGCAGACATGGTTTTTATATGTGGAGGGTTAGGTGGAGGAACTGGAACTGGTTCAATGCCAGTTATTGCTCAAATTTCTAAAAAAATAGGAGCACTAACTATTGCCGTTGTTACTTTGCCTTTTAGTAATGAGGGAGAAAGTAAAATGCGTATTGCATTAGAGGGTGCAGAAAAACTGAAAGAAGTAGTTGATACGCTTATTTTAATTCCTAATGATAAGCTCTTAGCTATTGCTCCTGATTTACCTTTAAATGTTGCTTTCAAAGTTTCAGATGATGTTTTAATAAATGCTGTAAAAGGAATAACTGAGTTAGTAACTACGGGCGGTTTGATTCATGTAGATTTTGGAGATATTAAAAGATTAATGACTAATAGTGGAATAGCTATGATAAGTACTGCAGAAACTGATTCTAAAGAAAATAAGACTGCTAAACTAACAGAAAAATTACTAAACAATCCTTTGTTGGATGTAGATATCTCTACTGCAAAAGGAGTTTTGTTAAATGTATCTTGTGGCCCCGACTTAACATTGAAAGAATTAAATGAGATTGTTGAAAGCATCACTTCTCATTTACCTAAAGATGCACTTATCAAAGTAGGAGCAAAACAATATGCTGATCTTAAAGATGTTGTAAGGGTTCTTGCAGTTTTCACAGGCGTAAAATCAAAGCAAATAAGTGGTAGAATAATGAAAGAAAATAGTTTAGAAAAGAAAAAAGAGGAAGTAGAGAAAAACCTAGGAATAAAGTTTATTTAAAATGAGCACAATAAAAGATTTTCTTCAAGGGAACACAAATAATGGAGAAAACAAGCAAAATAATAATGAAATAAAGGAACAGCAAGTTAAAAGTAAAGTTGAAGTTCAAAGTAAAGTTGAACAAGTAAAAAACGTAGAAAGCGAAAAAAAGAAAGAAATAAGAAAAACAAGAAATTTTTATATTGAGTTAAAGCTTTCTTTAAAAAGAATAGCTTCAAAGATTAATCCAAAGTTATGGAAAGATTGGATAGTTTCGCATTATTATGAGTATAGAAGAGTTTTTAACTTAAGTAAAAAACCAGATGCAGAAGAGTTTAAGGAATTAGGCATTGTAGTAGCTATTTCAGCTTTACTAGTTGGATTAGTAGGATTAGTACTTGAGCTTATATTTTATTTTGTATAATTTTTGCTACTTCAATCCTTTTATAAAACTTGATAAAAAAGAATTAATTTATAAAAAAGAGAATTTATAGATGGGCCGTTAGCTTAGTGGTAGAGCGCCAGTCTTATAAGGCTACGCTCTTTAAGTAAACTGGAGGTCGAGGGTTCGATCCCCTCACGGCCCATCAGATCCAAAAATTATTTATTTGCTTTTAAATTGTTACTAAATTTCCTCTAATATTTCTCTTTTAAATTTAGTAAATGATAAAAAGATAATCTTTAAATAAAGGCCCTCGTAGTCTAGCGGTCAAGGATTCCGGCCTCTCGAGTCGGAGACTCGGGTTCAAATCCCGACGGGGGCATTTGAGAAAGTATTTAAATTATGGAAGAAATATAAATCTATTCTAAAGTGGGACTATGGAAATTGGACATGAAGCTTTTAACTTTAAAGCTAGGGCATATTTTCCAGACAAAGATGAGATAAAGGAAATTAAGTTAAGTGACTATAGAGGAAGGTGGGTCTTGCTTGCTTTTTATCCTGGTGACTTTACCTTCGTTTGTGCTACAGATATAGAAGCATTAATGGAAAGATATGATGAATTTCAAAGTAATAATGTATCTGTTTTCGTAGTAAGCACTGATACTGTTTACTCTCATAAAGGCTGGGTAAAGGTATCTCCAAGAGTAAGCAAGAGCAAAATACCAATGATAGAGGACCATAAAAAAGAAATAGTAACTAATTATGGTTTTTTGAACAGTGAAACTGGAATGTCAAGGAGAGGAATGGTTATAATCGATCCAGAAGGAAATTTACAATATTATTCTATCTTTAATGATGCATTAGGTAAGGATATAGATCACATTATGTATGTGATAAAAGGATTAATAACTATTTATAATTCTAAAGAATCGGAAGGACACATATGTATAATTCCTGCAAGATCAAGGGCACAGTCTGAAATAAAGAAGATGGAAATAGATGTAGTAAAAGATATAGGCAAGCTTTAAGTTTCAGTCTTTAAATTTCTTTGAATCCAGTGTAAGGCACTAATTTGCTAGGTATTTCTATAGTCCCGTCTTTTCTTTGATAGTTTTCAATTATTGCAACAATAGTTCTTTCTATTGCTATCGCAGTACTATTTAATGTATGCACAAAGTATTTGTTTCCATGTTTATCTACATATTTAATATCTAATCTTCTACTTTGCCAATCTGTACAATTTGAGCAAGATACTAATTCTCTGTATTTTCCTTGAGCCGGCATAAATCCTTCTATATCATATTTTTTACTTGCAACTATTCCTATGTCTCCTGTACAAATATTTACAACGCGATAAGGTATTTCTAAATCTTGATAAATTTCTTCTGCATTAGCTAATAATTCTTCGTGTAGTTTTTTAGAATCTTCTGGCTTGCAAAATATAAATTGTTCTACTTTATCAAATTGATGAACTCTAAATATCCCTTTTGTATCTTTTCCATGAGAACCGGCTTCCCTTCTAAAAGCAGGGCTTAATCCTACATATTTTAACGGAAGAGATTCTTCTGGTATTGCTTCGTGCATGTACATCGCTCCTATTGGATGTTCAGCAGTAGAAATTAAATACCTTTCAATCTCTCCTGTATCTTCTTTACCCGTTACTTTATATAGCGCATCTTCAAAATCAGACAATGAAGTTACTCCAGAATATGCTTCTTTATTCATCATAAATGGAGGAATTATCGGAATGTATCCTTTAGACATTAATTTGTCGATTGCAAAGTTTTCTAATGCTAAGCTTAGCTTTACTAATTTACCTTTGAGGTAATAAAATCTGCTTCCTGCTACTTTTGCAGCTCTTTCTAAATCGATTAGGTCTCTTTTTAATCCTATTTCAGTATGACTTAAAGGAGTAAAATCAAAAGATTTTATTTTTCCTACTCTCTTTATTTCAACATTTTCACTATCATCTTTTCCAATAGGAACATCTTCATCAAGAATATTCGGCATTCTTAGGAATAAATCATAAGCTCTTTTCTTTTTCTCATTTATTTCATTTTCTAAATTTTTTATTTCTTCATTCAAGCTTTTAGCCTTGTTTATTAGATTTATATCTTTTTCTCCTTTCGATACTTTCTCACTAATTAAATTTTTTTCATGCCTTTTTGAATCTAATTCTCTTTGTTTTTGTTTTATTTCCTTATATAGTGATAAAAGTTCATCTACTGGGTAATCTATTCCTCTTTTCTTCATCGAATTCTTTATTTCTTCGTATTTTTCTTCTACATACCTCAAGTCGTAGTCCATTAAAATTTAATTTATATAAAAATAAAAGTAATTTAAAGTGAAAAGATATGGACAATAAAAAGATAGAAATTAGTGAAAATGAAAATAAATTTATTGTTATTTTTAAGTATAAGGGTTTAACTGGTATATACTATCGTACATTTCCATTACCTGAGGAGCTAGTTTTAGAAGATCTTCAGCTAAGTAGTAGATTGAAAAGTAAAGGCAAAAGTTTGGGAGAAAGATTAATAGAAAAATCTAATAGCATAACAAATAGTTATCTTGAAAATATAATTGATGGAGATAAAATCAAATTAGATTCTTTTTTTAAAGAAACTAACAAAGTAAGGGAAGTAAGAAATACACTCTATCAAATAACTGCAAATCTGGGGCATAGAAATGTAAGTGAACAAGCTAATTTTATGGTTTCTCTTTCATTACCAATTCTTGCAGCACTTGTTATTCAAGATGAAAAGTTTTTAGCAAGTCAGGAAAGATCAACGAGATATGTAGAATTTAACGATTATTATTTGCCTGAAAATTCAGATAATTCTTTAACTCTTTACTATAATTTAATTTCTTCACTTTATGATAAAACATTTTCTTACTTTATAAACGAAAAAATTAAGTCTTTTAAAATAAGTCAAGGAAGAGAGCCTTCTAAAGAAGAAATTGAAACAGTTATTATTCCAACAGTTAGAGACTTAGTTCGAGGATTTATAGGATTAGGAGCTATAACTACATTAGTTCTTAACTTAAATGGAAGAACTGCTGAAAACATTGCAAGGAAATTGCTTTCTAACGAAAATTATTACGTTAGAGAAGTAGGTAACTTATTTACTGAAATGGTAAATTATGCAGTACCTTCTCTTTCTACTCATTTATTACCAGATGATTTTTCTAGGAAAGTATTAAGTGAGAGGATTTCATTTAACGATGATTATATAGATAGCAAACCTAAATTTAGTAAATTTGAGGATGTAGAAGTTAAAATTTTAGCTGGATCACAAAGCGAAGAACAAATCATTGAAAGCATTTATTCGCAATTACCATCTTCTTTTAAAAAGGAAGGAGTTATTTCTTATTTAAAAAATATTTCAAAAGAAAGGAAGGGGAAATTTGACGAATACAATGATGGAATTTTAAGGAATAGTTTTGTTCAATTTCAAATAACTTCTTCTTTAGGTTCTGCTAGAGATTTATGGAGGCACAGATTAGCAGAAAAGAACATAGAAGTTTTCACTAATCATTACTTTATTCCTAAAGAAATATATGACAACAAGGATTTATTTGAAGAAGTTAATTATAAATTTAGTGAATTGAATGATTACTACAAAAAATTATTAAAGGAAAAAAGTTCTCTTTCAAGACTAATAATTCCTTTAGCAGTTGAATCTAAACTTACAATGAGTATGAGCTTAGCTGAAGCAATTTTTATAATTGAGAATAGATCAACAAGTGAGGGGCATCCAGAATATAAGCAAATAGCAATGAAAATGTATGAAGAATTGAATAGAAAATACCCTAATCTAATGAATTCTTTAAAGATATTTATAGGTAATAGCGGAGCTAGCTCTTCTGAATACAGTAGGACTTATAAGCCTAACACTTCATTCGCAAATGAGCATCTTTTTTAAAGGGTGAGTTTATAATACTAAAAATTAAAATAGAATTTCTTATTCTTATTATATGAAAAATTTAACAATTGCGGTAATAGGGCCTTATGGCTCTGGAAAAACTTCAATAGTAGAGCAATTAAAACAGAAAGAAGGGTTAGAATCAGAAGATATTGTTGTAAGATCATTTAAGCAAAGAGATACATTAGTAAACCTTGTTGATGTTCCAGGAGGATTAGATACTCCAGAAATTGCTATAGCTGCCCTTTCCTTTTCAAATGCATTTATGTTAGTTATAGGGGCTGACAATCCTATAACTTATCAATTAGGAGAATTTATTGGAATCTTAGACAATATGAAATTTAATAAAGGAATAATTTGTTTGAACAAAATTGATAGTGCAGATAAGGAAACTGCGATTAAAAAATTATCTTCATTACTTAAAGGAACTTCTTTAGAAAATGTTGAAATATTTCCAATGAGTGCATTGGATCCTCAAAACATAGCTGATTTAAGAGAAAAATTAATATCTATTGAAGTTGAGGATAAAAGTAATTATCCTGCTGTATTTACTGTAGATAGCGGTTTTGAATGGAGTAAAGGTGCAGTTGCGCTGGGTACTTTATTGCGCGGGAAAATTGAAGTTCATAAAAAATTAATCATATGCCCAGAACCTTTAACTAAAGAATTAGAAGTTTTATCAATACAAGTTAATCAAGAAGACCAAAAAGAATTAATTGGAAATAGTAGAGCAGGAATAGGTTTAAAGGACATTTATCCTTGGTATTTAAATCGAGGAGTTGAACTCAGGGAAGAAGGTAAATATAAGGATGTAAAGGAGGGAAAAATAAAAATCGAGCTTTCAAAACTTTATAAAAATAAGATAGAAGAAGAAAGCGAAATAACTTTAATAAATCATTGGCAGAACGTTAACGTTAAATTAAGCAACATAAAAATTGAAAATAACATTTTAAATGCAGATTTTTCTGCCGATAAAAACATTGCATTTGATGAAAATGATGTTATTTTAGCAATAAATAAAGATCTTCCAATAAGAATGTTTAGAATTTTAGGTAGAGCTTATATTTATTGATTTATAAAATTCAACCTTTATTTAATTAAATATTTTATACAAATTATGAAATTCAAAGAACTAGCTAAATACTTTGAAAGGCTAGAAAACACTACAAAAAGATTAGAAATGTTTCAAATTCTTTCCGAAGCTTTTAAAAATTCAAGCGTAGAAGAAATTCGCCCAGTAGTTTACTTTTTACAAGAAATGCTTCTCCCTCCATTTTACGGAGTTCAAATAGGCATGGCTGATAAAATGACATTAAAAGCAATCTCTAAAGCTTTTTTTGTTTCCGAAGAAGAACTGAATTCTAAATATAAAGAGAAAGGGGATCTTGGAGAAATTGCATTTGAATTAAATAAAAAAGAAGATTCTGAACTGGAAGTAGTTCAAGTTTATTCAGAATTAATGAAAATTGCTAAGACAAGCGGGGAAGGGAGTAACTTACTTAAAATAAATATGCTTGCCAATTTGCTGAATAAATCTTCTAAATTAGAAAGTAAGTATATTGTTAGATTTACACAAGGTAGGCTAAGGTTAGGCGTAGGAGAATCAACAATAATGGAAGCGCTTTCAGTAGCTAAGTTAGGAAATAGAGAAGGAAAGGAAAAAATTGAAAGAGCCTTTAATTTGGTCTCTGATTTAGGAATGGTTGCAGAAGAGCTTTACAAATCAGGCTTAGAAGGAGTTAATAAAATTACTTTAATGCCTATGAATCCAGTTAGACCAGCATTGGCAGAAAGACTTCCTTCTGCAGAAGAAATAATTAGTAGGCTAGGGAAATGCGCCGTAGATGAAAAATTTGACGGATTCAGATCTCAAGTTCATAAAGATGGGGATAATGTAAAGATATTTTCAAGGAACTTAGAAGACATAACTCACTTTATGGTAGACGTGGTAGAAGAAGTTAAAAAATTGCCTTATAAAAGAATAGTATTCGATAGTGAAGCGCTTGCTTATGATGAAAATACTGATACATTATATCCATTTCAAATTACTATACAAAGAAAAAGAAAGCATAATGTAGAAGAAGTTGCATCAAAGCTTCCGTTAAGATTATTTGTATTCGATATTCTATTGCTTGAAGACCAAATATTAATAGATAAACCTTATTCAGAAAGAAGAAAGATTTTAGAAAGTGTTTTTGGAGAAGAAGGCAAGATTCAAAGATCTAGAATATTAATTACAGATAATCCTTCTGAGCTTCAAAAGTTTTTTGATGAAGTTGTAACTAATGGTTTAGAAGGAATCGTAGCAAAGAATTTAAATGCACCTTATTCTGCAGGGGCCCGTAACTTTAACTGGATAAAGCTTAAAAGATCTTATAAATCTCAACTTGAAGATACAATTGATGTTGTTATTTTAGGATACTTCTTTGGTAAAGGAGCGAGAACTGAGTTAGGAATAGGAGCACTTTTAGTAGGAGTCTATAATGAAGATAAAGATGTGTTTGAAACAATAGCTAAGGTAGGTTCTGGATTTACAGAAGATGAATTTAAACAATTAAGAAAGCTATTGGACGAAATAAAAGTAGATAACAAGCCTGCTCGCGTAGAATCTCTAATTTCTCCAGACGTTTGGGTTTATCCAAAATATGTAATTAGTGTAAAAGCAGATGAAATAACTAAGAGTCCTACGCATACTTGTGGTGCTGAAAATGGAGTTGGATATGCATTAAGATTTCCTAGGGCAGTAGGATTTATAAGGAGTGATAAATCTGTTGATGATGTTAATACAACCAAAGAAATAGTAGAAATGTATAATAATCAGAAAAAGGTAAAACTTGAAAATGTTGATGTCTGAAGGATCCTGGGGCTTCTTAGAAGAGGAAATAAGTTATGATAAAGCTAAATATGTGGTAATACCTTGCCCTTATGAAGCTACCCAAACTGGAAAAAGAGGGACTGATAAAGGTTGCTTATCCATTATTAGCGCTTCAAAACTTTTGGAAAACTTTAATTATGAATTTAATTTCAATGTAAAAGATCTTATTTATACTTCTGCTCCTTTAAAATTATCTTTTAAACCAGAACAGGCTATACAAGAAATCCAAAAAAACATAGAAGATGTAATAAAAGATAATAAAACTCCAATAATTATTGGAGGAGAACATACTGTAGCACTAGGTTCTTTAAATTTAGGGCACGATTTTATAGTTTTTGATGCACATGCTGATTTTAGGGAAGAATTTAATGGTGAAAAGTATTCTCACGCAAGCGTCATTAAGAGAATGTCTGAAAAGGCAAGAGTTATAATTATAGGAACAAGATCAATTTCTTTAGAAGAAAAAGAAATGATAGAGCAAGAAAAAAACGTAAAAATATTCTTTATTGATCAGTTAGATAAATTAGATTTTAGTTATGTGGGAAGAGATGTATGGATAAGTATTGATATGGATGTTTTCGATCCTTCAATAGTTCCAAACGTAGCAGTTCCTTCTCCTAACGGTATTAATTATGAATTTTTTAGAAAAGCTTTAAAGA
>JAPDLT010000012.1 GCA_025920435.1 Candidatus Rehaiarchaeum fermentans | reverse complement strand
AATACAACAGAATTAAGTGAAGATTCTAATGTTAAAAATATAACCGATCCTCTTTTTATTTTTAATTCTCTAGATAGAGGAATAATAAGTATAGTTGAAGTTTCTCCTGAAAAAATCGAAGCTATGATTTCGCTCTCTATAAAGCTTAAATTTAATACATAATGTAAAAACATTGTTACTCCAAAAAATGAAAATCCTACATAAAGAATAACTTGTAAAACAGGTCTCCAACTATATTTTGTAAGTTCTTCAATTGTTAAATCAACTCCTCCTTGAAAGATTATCAATAAAAGTGTTACAATTGCTACGTAACTTATTATAGGAAGTAAGGAAGAATAAGATACTATGTTTAAATATCCAAATAAAATACCAATAAGAATTAAAAAGATAAAAGGAGAAATTCTTGTTTTCTTAAATAAAATTTCACCAAAATAACCAAATAGCAAGATAAAAGAAAAAATTAACAAAGAATAAGATATGTTTAACATCTTAAAGAATTAACTATTTCAAAGAATGTACTTGAAAATGTTTTATAACCAGTATTAATTCCTACTACAAAACACAAGGTATTATTACTTTTATTTTCTAAATAAATTGTTAAATTGTCTAGATTACTGAAAGAGATATTGTAATAATTAAGTATTTCTCCTTCATTCGTTGAATTTAAATTAATAATCAAACCATTATCGTATTTGTAAGCTTGAACATTTGTTAATTGCTTAGAAGTGCTGTTTGAAGGATTAGAAGAAAATATTTTCTTTGTTTCATTGGAAATTGCCTTTCCGACTACAAAAAGCTCTGAAAAAGGAATTGGAAAGCTAGAAGAGTTAAGTTTAAAACTTAATGAATTAAATCCAAGAGAATAAGGAGCAAAGAGCAGATTTAAATATAGATGATTAGTGTTAGTTAAAGAAGTGTTATTTATAAAATTATTAACTGGAATATTCACTAGATAAGAAGGATAAATATAGCTTAGAGAAGATGAATTAAATGCTAAGTTTTGTGGAGTAAATGGATTTAGAGGAGCTAAAACGTATTTGATTGGATTATTAAAAGAAGAATAGTAGAACAAAACTCCGAAAATTATAAAAATTAATAAGGCAAGAGATATTATTCCTTTCAAAAATTCATTTAATTTAAATTCTAAATTGAATGAGTAAATAATTGCTAAAATAAAGGTAATTGTAGGAATTATTTCTACAATTAACAAAAGAATTGGATTCGCATAGGCAAAATGAAAAATGATCAAGAAAAATATTAATAAAGATAACCCTAAAACAAGCACAGAACCATAGAGCGAATCAAGTTTATATTCTCCTAACTTATAACCAATTGCCATCAAAATCGGAATTACACTTACTTCTAAAACAAAGGCATAGATCTTAAAGTGCAAAAAATAAATGATTATTCCAGCAATAATAAGTAACAATCCTATAGCTATTAATATAGAAAAGCTTAGTTTTACAAATCGTTTAGTCCAAGAATAGAGGGAGGAGTTTTTATGAGCAATATTTTTAGAATTCTTCTTATTTTTAATATCGTTTTTTGTATTATTTGTAGTTTTCATATTATTTATTAAATTAAGTATTTAATAATGTTATTGGATGTTATCTTTAAAATCCATTATTTTAAAATTCTTTAATTACCTTCCCAAAATTAAAAAGTATTATATTGAAATTGAATTATAAATAAATGATCGTTCAGAGAGGAGAAAAAACAATAATAAATGGGTTTGTAAAGCAGGTTAGAGACTTAGGAAAAATCTGCTTTTTAATAATAAGAGACATAAATGGAGAATATCAAGTAACAATTAAAGATGAAAAACTATTAAGCCAAGCTAAGGAATTAAAAGATGAAAGTGTTGTAAGAGTAGAAGGTAAAAGAGTAGAAAACCCTTCAGTAATAAATGGTTGGGAATTAATCCCTGAAAAAATTGAAATTTATACAATTGCAGAACAACCTCTTCCGCTTAACCTAAGTATAAAATCAGGATTAGATAAGGAAATAGACTATAGATTTCTTAGTTTAAGAATACCAAGAATAGCAAGCATATTTAAAATAGAAAGCACTGTGAACAATGCAATACAAGAATTCTTTAATAAAAATGGATTCTTTACAATTCATACTTCAAAAATAGTTGCTGCAGCTACAGAAGGTGGAGCTAATGTATTTCCAATACTTTATTTTGATAAGCAAGCGTTTTTAGCTCAATCTCCTCAATTTTATAAGCAAATGATGATGAGTGCTGGCTTTGAAAAGGTGATAGAAATAGGACCAGTTTTCAGAGCAGAACCTCATCACGATACAAGACACCTTTGTGAATACACTTCAATTGACATAGAAGTTAGCTATATCAAAAGTTATGAAGATATTATGAAATATTTAGAAAAGGCGCTTCAATACACTATAAAGAAAGTAATAAAGATAAATCAAAAAGAACTGGAAATATTAGGAATAAAGTTAGAAATCCCTAAACTACCATTCCCAAGAATAACGATGAAAGAAGCTAAAGAAATATTGAAATCAAAATACAATAAGGAGGAGGAAGAAGATTTAGATCCAGAAGGTGAAAGATTAATGGGAAGCTATGTAAAGGAAACATATAATTCTGATTTCTTTTTCTTAACTGAATTCCCTTGGAGTGTTGCACAATTTTATCATATGAGGAAGAAGGAAGATAATAATGTTACATATAGAGCAGATTTAATATACAAAGGTCTTGAAATATCTACACTTGCTCAACGTGAGCATAGATACGAAATATTATTAAATCAATTGAAAGAAAAAGGACTTCATCCAGAAGAATTCAAGTTTTATTTAGACTTTTTCAGATATGGAGTTCCTCCTCACGGAGGAGCAGGACTAGGATTAGAAAGAATAGTAAAACAAATGCTAAATCTAGAGAACGTTCAAGAAAGTACATTATTACCAAGAACCCCAACACACTTAGTTCCATGAACTTTGATGAAATAGTTGAAAAAATATCAAAAATAGCAAGAATAAATCTAAGTGAAGAAGAAAAAAAGAGATTTAGCAAGGAAATAGAAAATGTACTTGAAGCCTTTTCTGAAATTGATAAAATAAATGCAAATGTAGAGCCAACTTTTCATCCGGTAGAATCAGAATATGAACTTAGAGAAGATGTCCCAGAAAAATTTGAAATTGATCCTTTTGAAAATATAATAAAAGAAAACATAGAAATAACAAAAGATGGAAAATACATGAAAGGTCCTAAAATTCTATGAAAATAAAGGAATTTTTAGAAAAAGATGCTAAAACAAGAAAAGAAATTGTAGAAAAAGCCTTTGAAGAAGCTGAAAAAATACAGGAAGAATATTCCCCTTTTATAACACTAAATAAATTTGATGGAAAGATAGAGGAAGGAAAATTAAAAGGAATACCAGTATCATTTAAAGATTCTATTTGTACAAAAGGAATAAGAACAACCGCAGGTTCAAAAATTTTAATGAATTATGTTCCTCCTTTTGATGCACACGTAGTTGAAAAAATTAAAGAAAATGGGGGAAAGATTTTAGGAAAAACAGCAATGGACGAGTTTGGATTTGGAAGTTTTTGTATAAACACATTTATAATCCCTAAAAATGCGTACGATAAAGAAAGAGTAAGTGGAGGAAGTAGTGGAGGAGCAGCAACATTAACTGCAAAGATGAGCTATCCTCACATTGCAATAGCTGAATCTACTGGAGGAAGTATTACAACACCTGCATCTTTTAATGGAGTTTATGGTTTGACTCCTACCTATGGAAGAGTTTCAAGATATGGATTAATAGATTATTCAAATAGTTTAGATAAAATAGGAATAATGAGTAAAGAGATTTTTGGTATTGCTCTAGGTCTTGAAATAATTGCTGGGAAAGATCCTCGAGATATGACATCAGCAAATGTTCCAGTTGCTTCTTATTCAAAAATTGGAAAACCAAATAAAAAATTAAAAATAGGAGTTATAAAAAACACAGAAAAATACACAAGAAAGGAAATTTTTTCAGAAATGATGAACAAATTACAAAAAAACAATGATATTCTAGAAATTCATGATGTAGAAATGAATACTTTAGATTATGCTCTTTATTCTTATTACATAATAGCAATGGCAGAGGCATCAACTAATCTTTCAAAATATTGTGGATTAAGATATGGGTTACAAAAAGAAATAGAAGGAAATTATAATGAATACTTTTCAAAAATAAGAGCAGAAGGATTTGGAGATGAAGCGAAAAGAAGAATAATAATTGGAACTTTTGTAAGGATGGCAGGTTATAAAGATAAATATTATGAAAAGGCGTTAAAAGTAAGAACTTTAGTAATAAATGAATTTTCTGAAAAATTCAAGGACTTTGATTTGCTAGTTTTGCCATCAACACCAAATATCGCACCTAAATTTAAAGAAGTTGAAAGAATAGAACCAATCGAAGCTTATAAGTTTGACATATTAACAATTCCTCCCAATTTAGCTGGTCTTCCACACTTAACAATTCCGATAGGAAAATTAGAAAATATGCCAATAGGAATGCAGGCAATTGCAAATAAATTTGAAGAAGAAAAATTAATATCTTTTGGTTATATTTTTGAAAATGACTAAAATAGGACTTGAAATACATGTTGCTTTAAATACAAAAACAAAACTCTTTTGTAAAGATAGTACAGAAAGCAATTCTCCAAATACTTCAGTATGCCCTATTTGTTTAGGTTATCCTGGATCAAAACCTCAATTAAATAAAAAGGCAATAGATTTAGCAATAAAGGCCGCATTAATGTTAAATTGTAAAGTAAGAACAAAATTTTGGTTTGATAGAAAAATATATTTTTATCCCGATTTAGCAAAGAATTTCCAGATAACACAACATGAAGCAACTATAGGATATGATGGTCATTTTTCGATTAGGAATAAAGAAATAAGAATAAGAGAAATACACTTAGAAGAAGATCCTGCTAAAATAGTCTATACTGGTTCTATAGAAAATTCAAAATATGTATTGTTAGATTACAATAGGTCTGGAGTACCTTTAATAGAAATAGTTACTGAACCTGACTTTTCCAATTCTAATGAAGTAGCTATATTTCTAAGAAAATTAATAAGATATTTAGAATATCTTGATTTATTCAATTCTTCACGTGAAGGAGCAATAAGATGTGATGTAAATGTTTCTATTGAAGGCGGAGAAAGAGTAGAAGTTAAAAATGTCAGTGGAATTGAAAATATAAAGAGAGCAATCGACTATGAAATACTTAGACAAACAACTTTATTAAATAAAGGTGAAAAAATAAAGAGAGAAACCCGTCATTTTGATGAAACACTGGGAATAACAATAGGATTAAGAAGTAAAGAAACTGAAGAAGATTATGGTTACATTTATGAGCCTGATATACCAATAATAAAAATAAATGAAGAAAAAATTGAAAAATTGAAAAATGAAGTTGGAGAGTTGCCGGATCAAAGAAAAGAAAGACTAGTATTACAGTATAAAATAAATAATGAATTAGCAACAGCAATTGTAAGTGAAAGAGATTTGGCAGATTTATTTGAGTATTGTTGTAAAGAAATAAACGATTATCAATTTGTTGCCAAATGGATAGGTAATTACTTGAAAAAGAGCCTTAATTGGAATAACATAAAGTTTTCGCAGTCAAAAGTAACTAAAGAAAAATTCTTAGAATTTCTGAAGGATATAAAAAATAACAAAATAAATGAAAGAGAAGCAAAGGAATTAATTAAAACATTTGTAGATAGTGGAGAAATAGTTCGAGTAGAAAGTTCAAAAGAAGATATACAAAAAGTAATTAGCGAATTTTATGATGAAATAAGTCCTTCTCTTAACGAGAAAGGAATAAATCATATAATAGGAAAAATACTTAAAAAGATTAATTATAAGGCAGATCCAAAGGAATTAAAGAAATTAATTGAAAAAATAAAAGAGGAAAAGTCTAAATAATTAAAGTACAAATGTTTAAAATAAATAAATTAAAAAGTATTAATAAAACAAAAAAGCCTCGGTAGCTCAATAGGAAGAGCGTCCGGCTGTTAACCGGAAGGTCGCAGGTTCGAGCCCTGCCCGAGGCGCTAATTTAAAGATATAAAACTTTCAATTTCTACAAATGAAAGGAAAACTAGAAAACATAGTTAAAAAAGGTAGTAAAGAAATAACTAACTATATAAATTATATTAAAAATTCAACAAAATACTATAAAAATTCGATTTTATTCTTTTCTGTTGGAAGAATTAGTGATTATAGCACTACTTACATTGCTATAAATTATTTAAAAGGAACTGAAGGAAACCCGCTTCAAAGAAAAATATTAGATTATGGAGGATTTTTAGGTTTAGGAATTGAATTAATTGGAGAAATTGGACTGAGTTACTTAATTGCATCTTATATTGATTATAAATCTGGTTTAATTTTGAAAAACGACTTTATTAAAACGATAGGGAATTCGTTTTTATACTCTGTAGGCCTTATTTCTTTTTTAGTTTCAATTAATAATTTAATAGGAATTAATAAAATAAGTAATTATTGGGAGGCAATAATTCCTTTTATAGCAATAGGTTCTTTGCCATTTATTTATTTTGTAACAAAAAACAGGAAAAACCTAAAAAACTAATTTAGCTTTTCCAACTATTCTATTTTTATTTTTATCAAGAGAAGGAGAAAAAACTTCTATATTTTCAAAAATGGGTGAAAATAAATTTTCTTTCCTTGTTTCTAGTTTTATGCCATTACTTATAAATGCTAGTTGAGTTAAAGAAGATTTAAAGTATTCGCTCTTTATTAAATCATATTTTCTTTCAACTACATCCTTAGTAGAAATTAAGGCTTTCCCAAGTTCTTCTGCCTTTATATTGCTTAATGCTAATCCTACATAATTATGACTTTCTACTTCGTTCAAAGAATTATCCATTAACTGTATTTCTTTTATCATTACCTGCTTTAATTCTGGATAAGTGTATAGAGTTTGACCCTTCATTAATTTACCTGTGTTGAAACCTATAGCTATTGCTCCAATCCCTTTTCCAACAAAGTTCTTTACAATTGAAAATGAAGAAAAATTCTCATTACTTATTTCCCTTTTAGGGGATGTAACTAACAAACCTTTAAAAAATTTAAAATAATTATCTAAATCAGAAAATTCATCCTTATCTAAAACAACCTCCTTTACTGAAGAATATTCTATCGCAAGCGCTATTTCTGCATCAAATTTATCAATAGTTTTATCTACCCTAACAATAGCTTTATCACTTATACTTAAACAAAACACTAAATTAGTAATGGAATTAGGATAATCCCCAGGAACTAAAATAACGCCATCTTCTCTTGATTTGTAAACTTCACCCCAATTGTATTGGTCTAATCTCTTTTCTGCATACTTTAATAGATTTTCTTTAGATATGCTTTTCGAAATATAAGTAGAAATCATTTCTTCATTCTTTCGGTGTTTACGAATTTTCCTCCTCTTAATGCGGAAAATATCGTTGCAATAATTAGCATAGCTATTCCTATTGCAAATGATATTCTTAATGCCTTTATAAATGGATTTGAAATTACGTTAGGTAAAAAGGTAGTTGATTTTAGCGAATTTAATATTGAAGAAGGTATTAATGAAGAAATTTGAGATGGCAAATAATTGATTGGGTTATATCCTAATAAAGAAGCGAAAAGTAAGTCGGACCCTGGAATGTTAGATAAAACTTTTATTAATGAAGAAGGCGCTCCTAAAGAAGAAAGGTAATTATTTATTTGAGAAGGCAGATAAGTAACAAAGTAAGTAATTGCAATTGTGAAAAACATTGATAGACTAACTACTCTTGCTACATTTCCTATAGTTTGACGGACTCCGTTTCCTTCTCCTCTTACATCAATAGGCAAAGAATTCATTATTGCAGTAGTGTTAGGGGCGGCGAAAAGACCATTACCTATGCCAGTGAAGAAAAGTATCGCTAAGAATTCATACAAATTAAAATTAGCAGGCAAGGTAGTAATTAAGGCAAATCCTATTATCATTATAATTAGGCCAATAGTTGCTATTTCTCTAGCTCCATATTTATCAGTAAGAGTTCCACCTAGAGGACCGAATATTACTACACTTATCATTAAAGGCATCATATAAATGCCTGCCCAAAAAGGCGTAGATTCGTAACTAAATCCGTGGGCTGGAAGATATATTGCTTGTAACCAAATAACTATTAAAAACATCAAGGCACCTTGAGCTAAAGAATTAAATAAAAGAGCAAGAGAACCGAATGAAAAGCTTCTTAATTTAAATAAGTGCAAATTTAAGAAAGGCTCCTTCGTTTTCATTTCTCTTATTATAAATAAAATAAAGAAGATAACCGATAAAGAAAAAGCTAATAAAACGAACGGATTGTTCCACCCTAATTGCGAATTTTTATAAGGAATAAGTGCATAAGTAAATCCTAATACTAAACAAACTAATGATGCTGCAAGAAAAACATTGCCTAAGTAATCTTTAATTCCTTTCTTATCAGTTCTATAATTTTCTTCTTTTAGTTTATATTGAGCCCACAATGCTCCTGCTATAGCAAAAGGTACACTTACTAAAAATATTATATGGAAATCGTAAAATGATAGTAATCCACCAATAATTATTCCTAGAAAACCTCCAGCCACAAATGCAATTTGGTTTATTCCTAATGCCTTACCTCTCTCATGGCTAGGAAAAGCATCGGTAAGCAAAGCAGTTCCGTTTACCATTATAAAACCTCCACCTATTGCTTGTACAATACGCAATATTATAATATAGTAAGCTCCAAATTCTCCGGAATTGGAAGGAGTCAAACTAAGCAAGACAGAAGCTATTGCAAAAATCGTAAAACCTAGTGTATAGAATTTCTTCCTTCCATAAATATCGGAAATTTTACCAAAAGTAACTAAAAAGGAAGCAGTAACTATCATGTATCCTAGCAAAATCCAAAGTAAAAGTGCTAGACTATTAGAAGCTAAAGGATTAATATTTATTCCTCTAAATATTGCTGGCAAAGATATAAGTAATATTGTTGAATTAATTGAAGCCATTAAACCTCCAAGGGTCGTATTAGCTAGAACTGTATATTTATATTGCATAAATCCTTACATACACAATACTAATATTTAACCATTAAAATATATAAATGAAAAAGGATTTGAATGATGTTTACAATCATACACTAAATGATTATTATGCATATAAGCACTTTGATGAATTCTTAGGTGGAAAGAGTGAAGAAGTTAAAAATTTAGAAAGGGGCGAATTGAATTTACTTAAATTAATAAAAAATTATGCAAACAAAAATCATATAAAAATAGAGCCTAAAAAATATAACTTAAGATTAAAACTACATAAAATTTTAACCAATTTAGCAGGATCAATAATTTTACTTTTATTGCCCAGAATTGTACAAAATAAAATAAATAAAAGATATGAAATATTGAGTGAAATTTTACCTAAAATTTATAAGAAAGAAATAGAAAAAACAAGTAAGGATGAAATTAAAAATCTTAAAAAATTATTTTCAAAAATAAATTCTGAAAATGTTAAGGATGCGATATATGCGATGAGTGATGGATTAGTAGAAGTTCTTTCTTCAATTTCTGGTCTATCTGGAGTTTTTTTCAATCATTTATACGTTTTAATAGGTGGTTTAATAATAGGGGTTTCAGGAACACTTTCGATGACATTAGGGAATTTCTTTTCTACACTCTCTGAAAAGGAAATTGAAAAGAACATTGATGAAAAAGAGAAAAAACAGCAAGTAAGTCAAAGCACTAAGATAACTGCAATATATTATTTAATAGGAGCAATAATTCCTTTAGTTTCTTTCATTGCAAATTTTGGAAAATATAGTTTAATAATTGCTTATATACTTACTGGAGTAGCAGTTTTTGTAGTAAATTATTTAATAGAATTCATAAGCGAAAGATCAAACAAGCAAATTATTGTTAGAAGTACTTTAATCACTTTATTAACATTAGCTATTGCTTATATAATCTACATTTTAGGGAATTTAATAAGATATTACATACCTTCTTTATAAAATAGCGAACCTTCGAAATATATTAGCTAAAAAGCTTTTTAGAGAGTTTATTTAATTTCTTTAACAATAAAATTTAGTTTAAAGAAGGCTTTGATAATTTCTTATGGTTTTCTAGAAATTGCATTTAAGTTAAGAATTACAATAGCTAACTCATTTAAGCACTTCTAATTGTTTATATACTTAAAATATCTTTAGTATTAACTACTTCGAAAAATTTAGACATATTCAGCAATGACCTATCATGTGCATCTTTATCTGAAGAAGAAACCGCATCTCTAACTATTATAGGGATAAAGCCTAAAGCATATGCATGACGAGCTGTGGTTTCAACGCCTATATCAGTAGCAATTCCTGTAATTATTATTGTGTTTTTATTGGAATTTCTGAGCATAAGTTCTACATTAGTTCCTACAAAAAGACTCCAAGTATTTTTGTTTACAACTATATCTTCCTTTGAAGGATTAATAGCTAAACTTGAAACATCCAAGTTAAATGATCTATTTTTAGAATGAGGGGGTTCGAATCCTTTGGGAAATGGAGTTATTTTAGTAAATATAACTGGAACATTCTTTTTATGAGCCCAATCAACGAGCTTCTCCACATTTTGCTTTACTTCCTCTCCATTAAAAGAAAATTGCACTAAAGATGGATGTAGATCCCAAATTAACAAAACACTATGATCTATATCTATATCCATAGACAATAAAAAGTTAACATCATATAAATATTTATTTACTGCTTTTCCTCTATTTAAGAGTAAAAAATAGATATTTAACGGACTAAGCCTTTATTTCTATTTCCTTTTCACTACCATCCTTAGGATCGAATGTTTGGAGCTTTATTTTACTACCTAGGAGCGAAGATACTAACTTAAATGTATTTAATGTACTTTTGTTATTAACTGTGAAATAAGCTCTAATCTTTTTTAATTCATCTTCTGTGTAATTATCTTCATCTAAATATCTAGATAATGGCAAATATTGTATGACTTTTAGATAATCATTTCTATATCCTCCTGCAGGAATATATAGAATAGGAGGAGTAGATTCTACTAAAAGAAGTGTAATAGGATCCTTAAAATTTTTAGAAAATAAGTAATCATCGTAATGGT
>JAPDLT010000011.1 GCA_025920435.1 Candidatus Rehaiarchaeum fermentans | reverse complement strand
GTCATTAGATATTCTGTTGCTGCTTGAGATCTATGAGAGTATAAATTCATAATGAATGAATTAGAAAGAAGTATTTAAAGACTAATTCAAAAAGCAAATATTTGGAATAAAGCTAAGAAATGACTTATTTGCTTTAAGTAAAATATTAAAATTTGATTTATTGTTACAAATTGCAAAATTTTTTCTTATATAACAATATAATATTTTTTAAGAGTGAGTAGCAAGCGAAGAAATTATCTTGTTTTGAACCTTTTCTACATTTTTAATTCCATTTATTTTTAGAGGGACAGCATTATCTTGAATCAATATTACTAAGTTACCACTTCCTATTAAGCTTTCTAAAATATTTTTCTGCACTTTTATATCAGTTATTTTAGAAAGTAATATAATTGATCTATCTTTTATTATAAATCCTGTTACAAAAATAAGTTTGTCATTTTCTAATATTAATTTCTCAGAAAGCGAAGATAAATCAGCAACTATTATTTCAATAAATCCTAGAATTAAGAAAATAAAAGGCACTAAAGGCAGAGAAGAAAGAAGTTTTAAAAAAGTAAAATATTTGGAAATAATAGAAAAACTAAGGTTTAATGAAGGAAAGAAAAACAATGATAATATTTCATATATTACACTAGCTAATATAAATAAAACACCATACCAAAATTCTTTTTTGCCATAAAATACTGGGTGAACAGCAAAATAATTTTGATTATCCATAATTTAATATCTATAATTAAAATATTTATGAGACTAGCAACGCTTTTTACTGGAGGAAAAGATTCTACCTACTCTACCTACATAGCCAAAAAATGCGGGCATGAAGTTAACTTGTTAATTCATCTAATTTCAAAAAATATAGATTCTTACATGTTTCATGCAGTTGGAAATGAATTTGCAAGAGCTGAGGCGTCTGCACTCAATATTAAAATCGAAGAATTTGAAACAGAAGGCGAAAAAGAAAAAGAATTAGAAGATTTAAAAAATGCAATTAAAATTGCTAAGGAAAAATATGGAATCGAAGGAATTATTAGCGGGGCATTAATGAGCAACTATCAATATACAAGAATTAAAAAAATTTTGGATGAATTAGGTTTATATTCCTTTACTCCTTTATGGAAAACAAATCTTAAAAATTATTTAAATGAATTAATAGAAGTAGGATTTAAGCCTATAATAATATCAGTATCAGCTGAAGGTTTAGATGAAAGCTTTTTAGGAAAAATAATCGATAAAGAATTACTCAAAAATTTAGAAATTTTAAGCAACAAATATGGATTCAATTTAGGATTTGAGGGAGGAGAAGCAGAAACTGCTGTTTTAGATGGGCCAATATTTGAAAAAAGACTCATAATAGAAAGTTTTGAGATAGAAAAAGATGAAGGAAAATACTATATAAAAAATGTAAAAATAAGGCTAGAAAACAAATAATTATTCTTTCTTATATTTTTTATATTCTTCAAGAATTTTCTTCATTATTTTATCTAAATTCTTTTCCATTTTTTCTTTTTCTTTGTTTACCAGTATAAAATCGGAAGCAAGCTTAATCTTACTTAAGTTAAATGTTTTTTCTTCGAGTTTATCTTCTTTTAAAAATTCTTCAAAAGAACGTGGAGAATCATCTCTTTCTCTCTTTAAGCTACGCTCGTATCTTAACTTTGCAGGAGCTGAAATAAAAATGTTCTTAAAGAAAATATAGCTTGCATCTCTAAAGAATCTTAAATCTCCTAGAGTTCTTACTCCTGCAATAACTATTTTGGATGCACCTTCCTCCTTTGCATGTTCATAACATAATTTCATGATGAATTCAGAACCATTTTTTTTACGTAACATAGTTGAGTACTTAATTTCGTTTTCTCTATTTATTTCTATTTTTTCTTTCTTCATGAGTTTACGAATTATTTCTCCAGGAGATACTTTGAAAAAATGATATTTTTTGGCAATTAAATCCGCAATAAAATCTTTCCCACCTGCAGGATAAGAACTTAATCCTATAACTAAATCCATTATTAATTATATTTTTTAATAATTTTTATCTTAGTCTAACTCCTTCTAGTATTGGAGGAACTATTGCATTTATTTTTGATTTTCTTAAAAATTCTGCAAATTCTCTACTTTTTCTTTCTTCTCCATGTACAACTAAAACAATTTTAGGTTTAGGTTTCATTGTTAAAATAAATTTAGCTAATTGTCCTCGATCTGAATGACCTGAGAAACCTTCTATAAGATAAACTTTTGCATTGACATGCATTCTTTTTACAATTCCATTAACTTCTATATCTATTTCTTTTGCTCCGTATGACAATTGCCTACCCAAAGTATTTTCTCCTTGATAGGAGACTAAAACAATTGAATTTCTCTTATCTTCACACATATTAGCTAAGTAATATAGAGCGGGGCCCCCCTCTAGCATGCCTGAAGTTGCTAATATAATCGAAGGACCTTCGCTTAAAAGCTTATCCCTTTCTTCTTTGCTAGCTACACTTTTCAAAGAAGGAGAAAGAAAAGGATTATTATCGTAATGAATAATTTGCTCTCTTACTTCTTTTTTAAGAAATTCAGGATAGACAGTGTATATTGCCGAAACTGCTCTTAACATTCCATCCAAGTATATAGGCAGATCTGGCATCAGGTTATTTCTTTTCCATTCATCAAACATTAAAATAAGCTCTTGAGCTCTTCCTACTGCCAAAACAGGAATTAATACTTTACCTCCCTCTTCCACGGTCTTTTTAATTATTTCATATAAAAATTTCTCGCTTTCTTCTCTTTTAGGTTGATAATCGAAATCCCCGCCATAAGTACTCTCTGTTATAACCGCCTCCACTCTATCAAATACATTTTGAGGCTTGTTCAAGGTTCGTGTATTTGAAAACTTAAAGTCTCCTGTATAAAGTATATTGTAAAGTCCATTTCCTAAATTAGCATGTACCATTCCAGACCCAAGTATGTGGCCTGCATCGTAGAAAGTAATTCTTACATCAGGAGAGATATCAGTTACTTCTCTGTAATTTAAAGTTATAGTATGCTTCAGCATTTCTTTTATATCATCTACGCTGAAAAGTTGATCTATTCCTTTGTTCTTTTGAGACAAGTTTAAGTAATCTAAATGCAGTAATGTAAAAACATCTCTAGTCGGAGCAGTAGTAAAAACTGGACCCCTATAACCATATCTAAATAAAACCGGAAGAAAACCACAATGATCCAAGTGACTATGAGAAATTACTATTGCAGTTAACTCACCAATTCTAAATTCCGGAGCATCTAAAACGGGATAAGGATTTTCCTTGCTTCCTACATCAATTCCTACATCCAGCAGTATTCTAGAAAAGGAAGTTTGAAGAAGTATTGCAGATCTTCCTACTTGTCTAAATCCTCCTAAACCAGTAACTCTTACCCAATATTTTTTAGGATCTATAGTTACATTTGAATAATAAATTCTCTCCCCAATTTCATCTAAAAATCTCTTTCTAAAAGAAAAATTAGTATAAAGCATTTCTCTTATAGCTCTAACTAAATCAGATTTAACTATAGGATATCTATTTAATTGTATTGACCAATTTGTCTTCTCTTTTATTTCCTTAATTAAGTTAGGTTTTTCTAACAAAGATTCCGGAGAAACCATTTCTATATATACTAAACTCCTTTCATTATCAAACCAAAATTCTTCTGCGCTTATATTTTCCTTCGCTAATATATTTTTTATTATTTTTTCTGCTTCTTTACTATCGGTCAAAGTTTGAGGAGACATCCTAACTTCGATCCTTTTCTTTATGGTTTTAGCGACTTCTCTGATTTTATCAACTCCATTTAAAAACAAGTCTTTATTTCTTGTATAAACAACTATATTAGAGACTTCAAAAAGTGCATTTTCTGCTTTATCATCGTTAAGCATTTCTATTACTTTTTTCTTTATATCCTCCATAAGAAATATGAAAATTCAGTTCTTACTTTTCAAATAATTTTGAATTTCTTCTTGTTCCAAAAACTTAAATCCATTCTTATCTATAATCGCAATATCGATACCTTCCCCGGTATAAGGATCTCTTTGCATTGCTGAATTCAATGCCTTAATTGCTAACGAAATAGCCTCGCTCTTGTCCATATTTCTTTTATATTCCGCATCTATTACTCCTACAGCGTAAAGTGAACCGCTTCCTGAAAATGCATATTTATCTTCCTCTATGTAACTTCCTGCAGTTTCCAAAAGAAATAGTTTTGGAGAATGATCAAATCCGCCCAAAATAAATTCTGAAGGAATTAAACCAAACCTGTTTTGAAAATTAATTGTTGAAAATAGGTTTGCCATTTCGAATATTTCC
This sequence comes from Candidatus Rehaiarchaeum fermentans, assembly GCA_025920435.1. Classification (GTDB taxonomy): domain Archaea; phylum Nanobdellota; class Nanobdellia; order Parvarchaeales; family Parvarchaeaceae; genus Rehaiarchaeum; species Rehaiarchaeum fermentans. The sequence goes on along the minus strand of JAPDLT010000011.1, from coordinate 12,429 downwards.
ATTCTTCTGCCTGATCTGGCTTCATATAAATTAACTTGCGCACTCAATACTTTTGCTAATTGCTCCACATCTGCTACTGAGCCGGCAGTAGTTATTGCAGCGTAATCGCTTATTTTTATTATCTTCTTAATATTTTTAGAAACAATGAATGCCACACTATCTCCCATGCCAGTTACTCTTTTATCTGCTGCTAAAACAATCCCCTCCTTGTATAATATACCCAAAGTCGTCGTACCTGTTTTTATGTTCATAAAAATCAATTATTTGATATAATTATATTTACCTCAATAGTATTTAAACCATTTGCCCATATTAAATGAGAAAAAGCCAATTAATGCAATTATTACTCCAATCAAAACAATAATCATAGAAATTATTTCGTAGTAAGAAGGAAAATACAATAATAAGTCTTCTAGATTAGAAAACAAAGGAATCCTTAATCCAAAAAACAAGATTAGGCCAACTATAATTATTATAATTCCTACCAAAAAAACCTCTGTACGCATATAATTTGAACAAAGTGCTTAAATTTAAATGTTGAAGTATTTATATTAAGGTTGAAGAAATTTTGAATGGAAATCACATTCGAAGGCAAAAAATATAATTTTAGTGAAATAACTCCAAGAAAATTTGCAGAAATAGTAAATATAGATACTAATAAATACTTTGCAGCAAAGATAATATTACCTGACGGAAAACCCCTTCTTTATGATTTGGATAGACCAATAAAATTTGATTGCGAAATAGAATTTTTAGACTTTAATAGTGAAGAAGGAAAGAAAATATTTTGGCACTCGACTGCACACTTACTTGCTACAGCAATAAAAAACTTATATCCGGAAGCTTTACCTACGATTGGCCCTGCTATAAATGAAGGATTCTATTATGATTTTTACAATCTAAAAATAGGTGATAAAGACCTTGAAAAAATAGAGAAAGAGATGAAAAGATTAGTTAAAGAGAATTTAAAATTTGAAAGATTTGAAGTAAGCAAAGAAGAAGCTAAAGAATTGCTTAGTAAAAATAAATTTAAATTAGAAATATTAGAGGAAGAAGCAAATCAGGACAAGGTAAGTATTTATAAAGATGGGGACTTTACAGATCTTTGTAGAGGGCCTCACGTTCCTTCTACTGGATATATAAAAGCAATAAAATTGTTTAAAGTAGCAGGCGCTTATTGGAGAGGAGATCCAAAAAGAGAAGTATTAACTCGAATATACGGAATATCTTTCCCATCCGAAGAAGAATTAAAAGAATATTTATCGATAAAAGAAGAAAGAGAAAAAAGAGATCATAAATTATTAGCTAAAGAAATGGAATTATTTTTCATTCCATCGGAATTTTCTCCGGGCTCTCCAATATTTTTACCTAGAGGCTACTATGCTTATGAAAAGTTAATGGAATTATCAAGAGAATTAGATGAAAAGTATGGATATCAATTAGTAAAAACTCCTTTCATTGCGAAATCTACACTTTGGAAAATAACTGGGCATTATGACAAATATAGAGAAAATATGTTTGCAGTATATCCGTTTTCGAAATTAGATAGTGAAGATAAAGAGAACTATGAATATGCATTGAAGCCAATGAGTTGCCCTTTCCACACGCTAATTTTCAAATATAAGCCAAGGAGCTATAGAGATTTACCGCTAAGAATTGCAGAATATGGATGGGTACATAGATATGAACTAGAAGGAACTTTAGATGGTTTGAAAAGATCGTGGGCATTTCAACAACAAGATGCTCACATATTTTGCAGCGAGGATCAAATAGAAGATGAAATTGAAAAAATACTTAATTATATTGAAGAGGTTTACTCCCTATTCAATATAAAGTATAGCTACGTTTTAGCTACTAGACCTGAAAAAAGAATAGGATCTGATGAGCTTTGGGATAAGGCAGAAAATGCATTGAAAAATGTATTGAATAAAAGAGGAAACTACATTATAAAGGAAGGAGATGGTGCATTTTATGGACCAAAGATAGATGTATATGCATATGACTTCACTAATAAAATAGAATATACCTATACCTTAAGCACTATACAAATAGACTTTAACTTAGCAAGAGAATTTGATGCGTACTATATAGACAAAGATGATACACAAAAATATCCAGTCGTGATTCATAGAGCAGTAATGGGAGCCTTTGGAAGATTTTTAGCTTTCTTAATAGAACACTTAAAAGGAAGATTGCCCGTATGGATGTCATATGAACAAGTTAGAATCCTAGAAATTAGTGAAAAAGTAAGAAACTATTCTGAAAAGATCTTAGAAGAATTAACTAAAAATAAAATAAGAGCAACTTTAGATAAGAGACCCTCTACATTACAAAGTAAGATAAGAGAGAGTCAATTATTAAGAATACCTTATTTAATTATAGTAGGAGAAGAAGAGCAAAATAACTCAACAATTTCTATAAGATACAGAGATGGGGAAACTAAAAAAGGAGTAAAGCTACAAGACTTCATAAATAAAGTAAAAGAAAAAGAAAGTAAAAAAGAACTTAATGAAAAAATATAATGAAAAAAGTAAAAACAAAAGATGCCTATTTAATCGTTGAAGGATTAGCAATATATTCAGTAATTAGTAAGAAATTAAAGGTAGGAGGTTATTGGGACAACTTTATTCCACTTTATAAATTTTTTGATAACCCTAGGATACTCTTAATTGGAGTTGGAGGCGGAACTATGTTAAGACAAATGGAAAAATTAGGTTATAAGAATTATTTAGGAATTGATAATAATAGAGAAATATTAAAATTTTTGGAAAAAAACATACGCGAAAAGGTAAAAATAATTGATGGATTTGAGTTTATGAAAACTAATAAAGAAAAATTTGATTTAATAATAGTAGATGCATATAAAGGAATAATAAACCCATTGAAATTTTATTCTAATGAATTTTTAACTAATTCTTATAATTCCTTAAAATCTAAGGGAATAATTTCTTATAATCATGTATTAAATGTGCTTTCTCCATTCTTATTCTTCAAGCTTAAAATGAGAAAAGATTTCGATTTTAAGATAAGATTAGGTTTAAACAGCGTAATAATAGGATTAAAAAATATAGAAAGGAGCGATTTTGAAAGAAAAATTAAGAAATTAAGCTCTTATTATAATACATTAATTTAAATTAATGGAATCCATATTATTAGGAACTTCTTCTGCGTTTCCAACTGAAGAAAGAAACCATCCTAGTCTGTATCTTAATTTGAATGGAAAGAAGATATTAATAGATTGTGGAGAAGGAACTCAAAGACAAATAAGAATAGCAAAGCTTTCTCCGGAAATAGATTATATATTTATAACTCATTGGCATGCAGATCATTCTTTAGGAATAGTTGGTATTATAAGCTCCGCTAAAATGCTTAAGCTAAACTTGCCCCATATATTTGGCCCGAAAGGAACTAAAAAAAAGATTGAAGAATTACTAAATGTATTTGGTATAGATGCTAAAATAAGTGTAACCGAGATAAATGCACCAAAAGAAAAAAAGATTTTAGATATAGATAATTTTGAAGTATTTGCTATAAATTTAAAACACACGATTCCTTGCTTGGGGTATAAAATAAAAGAAAAAGATAGAATTAAGATAAACAAAGAATTTTTGATCAAAAATGGGATAAAAGAAGGGCCATACTTAAAAAACTTAACGTTGGGAAAGGACATTGAATATAAAGGAAAAATAATAAAAGCAAAGGACGCAACATTTAAATTAAAAGGCAAAATAATAGCTTACATAACAGATACCAAAAAAATTAAAAGTATAGAAAAATTTGTAAAAGATGCTGATCTTTTATTTATTGAATCTACTTTCATGAGTGAACTAAAAAAAGAGGCTAATCTTTATTATCATCTTTCTATTGAAGATTCTCTAAAAATAGCGAAATTAGCGAGAGTTAAAAAAACTGTGCTGATTCATATAAGTCAAAGATATAAAAATGAGGATGTAATTAAAGAAATTGAAAGATTTAAAAATGGATTAAATGTGGAGCTGGGAAAAGACTATAATATATACAAACTCTAAACTTTAGAATAATTTAAAATATACTTTGCTATTATTTGAGAAACAGATTCTATTGAAAGATAAGAAGTATCTAAGACCAAATCAAAAATAGATAAATCTGAATAATCTATTTTATAGAGCTTTTTATAAATATTTTGAGATATTGTGTCTTTTTGATTTATAAAATATTTAGCATCTTTTGGATCTATTTTATCTCGTCTTACAATTCTTTCTATTCGAACATCTTCTCTTGCTTTTAGATATACTCGAATAGCATCTTCTTTCCAAAGCCAAGGCATCGTCCAGCTATCAACTACTACATCAGCACTTTTCTTTATTTCAGCAATTAATTTATTGTCTGTACTTTTATCGATAGATAAATCTTTTAGGCGTTCTTTCAATATTTCGAGCCCTTCCTTTGATTCCCATGTATAAAATGATTTTTTAATGTAAGTTTTAAGTAAAGAACTCCCTGAAACATAATTTAAGCCAAGATATTCTGCAACCATCTTAGATACTGAAGATTTTCCACTACCTGTAAGTCCGGCTATCAACACTCTCATATCTTATCAAATAAAAAACTAAGATTTAAAAGCTAGTTTTGTGTTTATACGCCGTAAAGTTCTGAAGAATTAGGTAATTTTTGAGAAAACAAGTCTGGTAAGAAACTCAAATTATCACAATAATTTACAGACTTTGGATTAGGAGAGCACTCTGAAGTCAAGTTATACCTACTCAATTGTGTATAGTTTATCTCGTATATATTGACGTTTGTAATGACTTGACTTGTTACACTTATAAGTGAATTTGGAGGCACTCCGTTTGAATATACTAGCTTAAAACCAGTTACATTTTCTCCTAATAAGTATAATTTTGCGAAAAGTGTGTTCAAAGTGTCGTTAGGAATAAATAATGCGCCAAGAGTATCTCCATAATTGCTTAAATTTATTTGCACAGATTGTATTCCATCAGGATAATTGAAAGAAGGAGTTGCTATTTGAACAGTTTGAAGCGGAGATGCATTTAACAATTCGAATCCTCCTGGAAAACCTGACTTGTTAATTATGAAACATCCCTGTTTATAAATACAGTTATATTTAAATGGAATTGTGTATAATTGATTAGTTAAAGAATTGTAAACTATGGCATAAGGATTTCCCGTTCCAATTGGAAAGCCGCTTATACTTGAACGAGAGCCATTCCATGGAATCAAAGCTCCTACTAATAAAGAATTAGAAAAGTTCAATCCTTGATAGTAATAATTAGACTGAATTGGAGCACTCCCTACTAAATATATTGCATAGGGATATTTAGAAGATAAATTAGTTATAGGATCAGGAATAACTGATTGACTAGCAGGCGCCAATATTCCTAAATATACTGGCTTTTCTGCATTACTACTAATAGTAGTTATTGCAGTAAATTTACCTATTTCATTGCCACTTATCAAAAAGTATCCTGGTTTAGTTATGAAATTGAGATATGTAGAGTATATGTAAGGGCTTTCTGCTGTAAATAAATATTTAGCTATCATGCTTTGATATCCATATGCATTAGATCCATCAGCAACTGAAGTTCTATTTCCTATAGCTTGTATCCAGTATCCATAGTCCCACCACGATACTATTGAAGTATTAACCGGGGTATTATTTCTTATCCAAACAAAAGCAGGCCCCCAGAAGGTTAATCCCGATCCATTCTGTTGAACAATTATATTTGCCAAATAAAGCGAAATGTATAGATCAAATATAAGAAAAACTGATATTGCTCCTATTATGCTCCAAGTTATAAGAGTCGACTTAAAATCAATACGTTTATAAATAAATTCGAACGCTTTATAAACAAATATTCCTATAAAAATCGCACCAGTTATTTCCATTGGTTGTAGCAGTCTTACCTCAGTATTAGAAAGTGCTAAAAATACGATAAAGGCAGATTCTAAAAATAAAAACACATTGTAATTTTCACCTACTTTTAATTCTTCATCCAAAATTGAAAATACAAAAATTATTACAAGGATTGCTATAGCAGAATATACATAATAATGAACGCTAACTGGGTTAGCATTTTGAAGAAGAGAAGAAAAAATAGCTAATAAAACAACTGAAATACTAAATAAAATAAAGTCCTTATTAGAATATTTCTTATCAGCAATTATAATAACGTAAACTAAAAATGCAGTGAATAATCCAAATATTGCAGCTTCACCTAGTCCATAGCTAAATGGTCCTTCATTCATTAAGAAAATCAAAGGAACTAATAATGCGTAAAGTAGTCTATAGTGCTTATATCTTTTCACTAAATAATAAAGAATTAGCAATGCTCCTGCATAATAAAGGAGCATATTTATTCCGATTGTATTTGATCCAGAAAATAAAGTGAAACCAAAATCTTGATACCTTTGTTGTAAAGTTACGGTTCCATATTCTGCAATTGTTAAAGTTACTGGATTAACTTTACCAACACCTAGAGGATGTAAAAGCTCAGAAATTATTAAGCTTTTAACACTTGAAAGCTTTGGAATTATGAAAACGAGTAATAAAGCTAATATAGTTATTATTAAAGCAAGATATGCGTGGTCTCTGTGTTTGAAAAATTTAAACTCTTTAATTGTATTATCATAAATAAAGAATATTAAGAATTCCACCCACGCAAGCCAATATCCTAACGTAGAACTTCTAAAAACGGAAAAGAATAACGGATTAGAAGTTAGAAAACCTAAGGAAAAATCACCTAAAACCGGAACAATAATCCAAATTGGCGAAATTAAAAATGAATAAATATCAGATTCTTCTTCCCTATGTAAAAGTACCAATAGTAAATAAAATAGCGGAATTATTATGAAAAGATATTGTACGTAACCAGTTGTCAAATAATCTATTCCTAGAGAAATCCAAGCCAGAATAGAAAATATCAACTTACTCTTTATTTTCTTCGATTTTACAGACTTTATTAAAAGTAAAATAATTAAGAAAATAAAAAGATAGCCAAATTCTGTTTTTTGTGAAAAGCCTGCTGAAGCTCTACTTAAATTAGTTTGAAAAGCACTGAATACAAGTGCAGAAAATATAGAAACTGGATAGTTTTTAGTTAACTCATAAACTATGAGAAATATTATCGCTACAATCAGTAAAGCAGAAATAGGGGGTACTAAAATGAACCAATCAATAGGGGTTCCATGAGTTATAAAGTGAAAACTATTGTACAAAAAAGCACCGAAATAAGAAACAAGAATGTCTGTATATCTCATAGGATAACCAATAGGAGGATATTGTAAGTGATTTATTACAGGAGGAACCCCGGAATTAATTATGTGAATGAGTGCTTCATAAAACAAATAAGGATCTAAACCGGTTAAAGAACCACCTTGCCCAAGATAATTATTATCAAACAAACTACCTCCCCCTGTAAGATAAGGCAAATTTGCTATTCTTATATCAAATGAGATTACTAGAGAAATTATAAACAAAGCAACGAATAGAATAGTGAAATAACGAGAATACTTATTGTAAAAGTTAATTATTATATCTGATTTTTCTTTAAGAGAATTAGATTTAGTCTCGCTCAATCTATTTTGATTGTCTTTCTGATAATTAATTAGCTTAGATAATGACATAAGATGAGTACTTGCTAACTTAAAATCTGGATTTAAACTCAATGCTTTTTTAAACGATTCTTCCGCTTCCTTAAATTTACCCAATTTCTCGAGTAAAATACCTTTTTGATACCAAAGTTCGGGATTATTAGGATATTTTTCTATTTCTTTTGAAATTTTCTCTATTTCATCGCTTATATTAACCATAAGTAAGATTAATTAAACAATAATTTAATGTATTTAAGTTTATTAGTTGCTATATTCAACATTTATTCCGCGTGAAATTAACTTTTTCAATTCACCTACGCTAAATTGTTTAGTCAACACAGCTAATAAAAAGTAGAATCCTAGAGAAATAAACACTGCAATTATAAATTTAAATCCTGAAAATCCTAAATAGTATAGTCCATAAAGAAAACCTATCATCACAAAACTCAATAAAGTAGATATAAATATTTGCTTAACAGGAATTTTTAGCTTCACATATTTATTAGAATAGTAAAGCAAAACTAGTAAAGAAATTAAAGTATAAGAAGATACTGATATAGCTCCTCCTATAGCTCCAAAAACTTTTATAAAGGGCAATGTAGAGAAAAAAGCTATTATTCCTATAAAAGATGCTTGTGCACTTAAATCATATCTTCCTACAACTCCCGTCACATTATAAACAGATAATAATTGAGAAATAAGTACTGCAGTACTTAGCAATAATACTATATTTGTAATAGGAAGGAACTGAGCTTTAAATAATATAATAATAATCTGCTTCGTAAAGAAAAGTACTATCATAAATATAGGAATTATAACAAAAGCCAAGTACTTTGAAAGCAAAAATTGTATAGAAGATATTTTTGAAATTTCGTTTCTATTATAAAGATAAACAAGTGTACTAAAAGCACCCGTGCTTATTCCTCCTCCCAAAGCCCCTAGAAGATTAGAAATAATAGTACTTGCACGGTAAAAACCTGCATATTGTATATATAAAGAACCTAATAAGATAGAGACTAGTGCAGTAGATGGTATAAACCCAATAATTGAACTATAGTAAGAATTAACTGTTACTTTTATAATTTCTGAAGTATTAGTAGGTTTTTCAGATTCCCCTTTTAAGTATTCCTTGCTCCAGAAAAGTAGGGGTAATAATGACAATAAATAAGCTACAACGTAACCTAAAATTGAAGCAAATAACTTTTCTGCTATCAAAATTATAAATATTATTTGTATAACTCTAAGCAACTCAAAAATTAATCCAGAGTACATATTTTCTTTAAGCTTGCCTGCACCAACCAATACTCCTTTAAGTACTGACTGCACAGAAAATATAGGGATGCCTAAAAGCAACGAATAAATAGTAATTCTATCAATAAAGTAAATCTTTGAAATAAATGGAGAGATTAAAAGAAAAATTAAAGATGATAAAAAGGAAAGAAGAATTACAAAGAGAATCATCCTTCTCACAATCCAATTTTTATATTTTTTAACATCAAACTTTGCTATGAAGTAAGAAACAGAACTTTGCGGACCGGAAGAAACTAATGAAAAGAGAACCCACAGACCTACTGCGGATGCATAGCTTCCATAAATATTGGGCCCTAAAAATCTTGCGATGATAGATCCTATAAAAAATGATCCTAAAACTGTTATTAAATTAAGAATTATTGAATAAATAGAATTCTTAAAAGCGCGAGAATGTTCCCTTGAAACTTCCATTAAAGAAATATTTCTTATATAAGAAAATTATTTAATTAAAGCCCAAAATTATTATTTTACACGTTAGAATTGTGATTATGAAAGAAATAGAAGAAAACGGAATAAAAATAATAGGTGATGATGTTATAACTAAAAAATCAAATGCATTCTATAATAAAGATAGAGCAAATGAAAGAACCTTAAACGTTCAATTAATAAAATTGTTAGCTTCAAAAAATTTGATAAAATATGGAAGTATTGGATTAGATTTGTTATCCGCAACTGGAATAAGAGGAATAAGACTATTTTTAGAGAGCGGAGTTTTTAATGACTTTATATTAAACGATATTAAAACTTCAAAAGTTATTGAACACAACTTAAAAATAAATAATTTAAATTTAAAAGTAGAAAGCAAAGATGCAAGGAAATTAATAATTGGAAAATTCGACTATATAGATATAGATCCTTTTGGATCGCCCTTGAGTTATTTAAGCGCAGCAATTTTAAATTCGAAATTAGGAACTATACTAGGAATAACTGCAACTGATACTGCTGCACTTTATGGAAGTGCACCAAAAGCTGCAATAAGAAAATATTTTGCTCAGACACTTAAAACTTCTTATTATAACGAAGAAGGACTTAGAATTTTACTTTATAATATCGAAAGAATTGCAAATATATATAATTTTTCTGTAGAACCAATTTGCTATCTGGTAGAAAAACACTATTTAAGGGTTTATGTAAGACTTACAAAATACAGAAGAAAAGAAATAGGATACATATATCAATGTATAAATTGCCCGAACAGATCATTTGAAGAATGTAAGAAATGTGATGTATGTGGAGGAGAAATGAAGAGAATAGGACCTCTCTGGTTAGAAACAACAATAAATAAAGACATAACTAGAAATTTATCTAATTATTTAGTTAGTGAAAATTATCCTTATTCAACTTATTTCTTAAAAGAACAAAATGAAATAGCAATACCTTGGTACTTTACTACTGATGAAATAGCGAAGTATGAAAAAAAGCCTGAAAAGAAATTAACTTTATATTTAAAATTCGGAAACCCTACTCCCTTAAATCCAAAAGGATTCAAAACTACTCTTTCATTTAAAGAAATACTAAGTCTGACAAACTCCGGTTGAATGATTCGCAGGCATGTAAACTGCAGTTTCATTAGGATTTATAATTTGAGAAACATCTGAGGTTATCACTCCTACATATCCAGCGCATCCTTCACTTTCATTAAACCAAAATGAAATGTTAGAACCAAAATATTTATTCTGATAGGAATAATTCAGCCCTTTGGAAAACTGAACGTATTGATTAGAATCCATTATGTAAACAGTTACAGGATATTCACTATGCAAATTTAAATGAATAGCAAAGGTATCAGGTATGGTGAAAAAAAGATAAGATCCTGGTTGAATAAGAGTAGGAACATTCCATATTGAAAATTCTGGGTAGCCATTCAAATTTCCTATGTAAACCTTTGATAAATGACCATCTACAATAGTTATATTTTTGTAATAAGGAGTTTCATTGTAAATAATAATTTGATTTAATGGATCTGTTATAATAAATTTATTATTTGAATAGATCACCGAACAGGAAATAAATTTACAGGGATTAATTATAATAAAGTGCGCATAAATTAAGTAAATTATAAGCAAAATTACTACAAAAAATAGTAAATTACTGTAATTCATAATTAAGAAATCTTCGATTTTATAAAGTTATTGAATTCATTTGCTTTGTTAATAAGTTTATCTATATCAGAAAACTCTACTTTACCTGTTTTATGTTCTAAAGATTTATAAATTTCATGTAATTCTTGAAAAATAGAAATGATTGAATCAGGTACTCCTGCGTCTTTCAATTCCTTAGGGATTTCTTCTGGTGAAGGAGGAAGCTTTCCTGATTGCATTATTAGCGCTTGTGCTGAATTTATTAAACTCCAATATAAATCATAAATTATTGTGAATTTTTCTTTTTCAATTAATCCTATTAAAATATCAGATCTGCTCAATCCCGCGTAAATTGCTTCCTTTGTAGGTTTTATTAATCCTTTCAGCAAGAGAAGTTTCATTGGTTCAAAGAAGCCAGTATCTATTAAAGGATAGCCAAATCTTACTGCATTTATAACAAATGGATCTACTTTTATGAATCCTTCCCACAATCCACTCAAGCTTATTACATTCACATGTATATTTATTTCTTTTATTTCTGATCTTAATTTTTCGATGTCTACATTAAATGCGCCTAAAGAAACATTATTATTGTTAGATAAATCATCTACTATAACTAGTATATCTATATCGCTTTCCTTAGTTTCTAATTCCTTTGCGTAAGAACCAAAAAGAACAATTGATTTTATATATTTGGGATATAGAGAAAATAATTTTGTTGAAAATTTGTAAGCAACATCATAACCTTTAATCTCGTATTCATTCATTTTATAATTAATAAAAAGTTCTATTAAAAAGGAGGTAAATAATAAGATATAGAAGGCTCCTGAGGAAGTAGTCCTAAAACAAAAGGATAAGTATATTGTGAATAAGTACTCTCAGTTAGTGCTGTTACTTTATATTCACCATAAGGTAAAGGATTTATTTCTGGAAATCCAGGCACCCCCATCAATGTATTAACATAATCTTGAGACATTTGAGCACCTGTAACTATCCCTTCCTTTCCAAATACCTCTAGTATTGCAGGAGCTTCAACACCTAAGCTCTTTAATTTTTCATATATTTCTTTTATAGGAGCGTTACCCTCCCCTACGGGCAGGTGCGCATCAGTATAGCCTAAATTATCAGCAATATGATACTTTGCAATGTAATCTTTCACATTCACTGCAATTTGAATTAAATCTTCATCTGTATAATTTTTACCTGTTTTTGGATTTATTGTGCTTTTAAGTAAATTAAGATGACCTATATCTAAATTTAAAGCAATTAAATCTTTAGCTGCTTTTTCTGCTTCACTCTTTGGTATTCCTTTCTTTGTTGCTTCTTCTACAAATATTTTTCTCGCTTCATCAATTGATTTAGCTATTTCTTCTGGATTATAAAGTAAAAATTCTGGACTAGTAGGATTCTCTACTAATACTTGTGGATGAGTTTTTGTTTGAGTAAA
>JAPDLT010000010.1 GCA_025920435.1 Candidatus Rehaiarchaeum fermentans | reverse complement strand
AAAATAGTCTCTCGCTTTCAAAAGGTAATTTGCTTAATTCTCCAGCACCCTACTATGTTATTCACAATAATCCTGCCTACAACGTTAATGTAAATCCTCTTCCAATTTCTGGAAGCATTAATTTGAGCGAAATCCACAATAATGAAATAATTTATCCTTATGGTCAATTTATTGCCCCATGGCAATATGAAACTTCAGTATCTATTAATTTAACCTCTTCGCCATTTTCTTCTATTTCATACTATAACTTTTCATCTTTCGTTATAAATGGAACTCCTCCTCTTTCTAATAATGTATTAAATGGAAATGAGCTTAATTTAAATATCAATTCTAATATTTCTTATTCATTACAAGGATCACAGAAAAGCTTTAAAGCAAATCCTTCCGACTTTATAACAAGTTGCTTTGTTTCCCCAGATCTGCTAAATGATTTTGGTTCGCTTTGGATAAAGCAATCATACGCACCTGCAGACTTAAAGTACGTGCTTTCTGATATAGGCTATGTTAATCCTACAGGCAAATTGTATAACATTACTATTAATGTTTGGAAATCGCTATTTTTCACGCCTTTTTACGCCCCAATTGTGTTAAACTACGATAATGTATTAAACAAGGAGCGTGCAACATTAACCTATACAATTCAAACTCTTAATGCCAGTAATACAAGTAATAACTTTTATATAGCAGTAGCTAATTTAGGAAATAATCCATATTCACTTCTTTCTCAAATAAATTCTTCTATATCTCAATTTAATTCAAATGTTAAGTTTTATTCTTCTTATCCACTTACTACTGAACTAGCTGCTTTTTCAGGAGTAGCTAACAATAATCTTTACGTATACATAGGCTTATACAATAATTATAACACAACTAACTTGACGAATGCTTCCTATAGTCCAGGCCTTCATAATGGAGCAGTACTTAATAATGCTATTTTATATCTAACTAATTTAAGTGGGGACGCAGTTAATTGTGGAAGTGCAGTAAACAATACTTTTAATATTTCTAGCTATGAAATAGGAAATGGTGAATATGAAATTAAAAACGGATTTATTTGCCCTAATTATGAAAGTAATCCTATTCCACTTATAGGTGTAATCGTAAATAAAAGCACTAATAAAATAATTGGAAGCCTTCAAATAATTCCTGGCCCTATAATAAATTCAACCCTTAATAATCAAGTTTTATTTGTTAAAATTCCTGGAGTTTCAAGCGCTGTTAATGGTTTTGCTAATATTACTTATGATACTTATAATCAATATAATGAAAGCAGTGGGCTTCCTATAAAAGAAATAAATTCTGGTGGAAAAACATACTATGTTCCAAACAATTATCTCACAAATATCCCAATTATAAATGGAATGATAAATCTAAGTTCTGTAGGAGCTTCATTAAAGGATGGTTATTCTTACATAATATCATTTGATTATCAAGGTATACCTTACTATGCTTATATAAATATAAGCAATTCCGGTCAGTTTTTCTCCAAACAGATTGTAAATTCGTATGCAGATGATCCTTCCTTAATTCAACCATTTAGTATTGATGTAAAATCAAATAAGCTTCCAATATTTGTTTCATTTCCAAATTCTGTAGGTTGTAATAATGTTAGATTTATTTCATCTTCGTTTGAATACTTACCATTTCAAACATTAAATTCATTGAGTGGGGAGGTATGCAATTATGCTATATCTTATAATGGTCCTACTGGCTTAGTTAATATAACAATCGAAGGCTCCACCTTCTCCCCTGATTATTTACTTAATTTGTATTCTCCAGCAAATATAACACAAGGGAATGGTTTTGTAACAATCAGTTATCCAATTAATGCTACTCTGTACGAAAATTGCTTACCTGGAAAAGGCCCTTGCCTCGATTACAATAATAATTATATAATGTTTGATAATGTATCAATTCTAAATGTTACAGACTTTTTAGTTAATAAAGGGCCTGTTCTTTCTTGTATAATTGAAGATGCTAATGCATTTTCTACTAAGTTGTTGCCTTATTCTATTTCTGGGATAAAATACTCAGATGTATTTCAGACTGAAACTGGTTATTCAACTATTTCATTACAATATTGCTTTATTAATCAAATACCAGACGAAGTATTACAAATAATATCTACTTCTGGTAATCCAATTGATTTTTCAATTGAGGATATGGTAAATAAAACTTTCAATCAAATATTCTTTAATAATCAATCGTTAACTTCAAATTTACCAAAAGATCTTGGTTGCTATCAGCAATCTTCATTTACGAGTTGTATTCCTTCCATATTAGCTATTCATTATCATTATGAAGGGTTGGGTATAAGCGAATCTTCTCCACCTTTCTTTTCTAATCCTTCTCAAATAGAAGAAAAAGTGCCAGTTCAAATACCAAATGCTCCTCAAGATACTAATTTCTATTGCCTTTCCCCACTTTCAATATCCTCTTCACCTAATCTTTACAATATTTCTCCTTCCTATACTTCTGAGTTTAGTTATGATTCTGCACAGAATACGTTAAATGGAACTCCTTTAGCTTATTTGCCTCATCAATATTATTACTTGAATGGAGGTTATTATTACTATGATTGTGGGCTAATAAATCTAGGAGCATCTCCTTCAACTCCAAGTTATAGTGGTGCACTTAATCCTCAATTAAGCCTCTTAGTCAATCCAAACGGAGGAACGTTGATAAATAGTTGTCCTTTAAATGATACTATACTTAATTACTCTTTGTGTACAAAAACACTTACTTATTCTAATTCTAATTATGTAGCAAACTTTTACAATAATCACAATCCTCTTTGTCTTGCTTCTCTAGCAAATGAACAAGACAAGTTAAATAGTCTTCTTAAGGTGGCTATAGGAGGAGGATGTTTAATAGGAAATGGATTTACTTGCGATCCAACTTATGGAATCTTTCACATTAATTTACCAGGATTTTATGCGACTGGATCTACTAGCGCGACTGGCTCTAGTTCATCTAGCTATAATGGCTTTATCTATACAACTACTGCTTCCTACCCAAGTAGTAATTCCATTCATTTTTCAGTGCAAGGTAGTTATTACGAACAAGCTCAAGGAACATGTAATTACGAAGTTAGTTATACTTGTTGTGTGAAATATAATTCTACTGGAAGGTGTATACAATATGGTACATGCCATTATCAAACTTCTACTACTTTAACAGCTACCTTAAGTGGTTCAGTTTCGCAAAGTATAAGTGTAAACGCTTATAGTTCATGGGAATATCAACCAAATAGTTATGTTACCTATGAAGTAAAGACTACATTTAATCCTACTCCTAACGATACTCAAGATCTTTACACTTATACGTATGGTTCTATATCTTATGATCCGAATTTGTATACTCAAATAAGTCAAGAATGTTCTAGCAATTATCAAGGAAGTTTGAGTAATGTAAATTATTATTCTTATATATCTTTGAGTGGATCTGGATCTTGGAATCAATCCAATGCTGTTACTGCAATAAACGATGAATGTACTAATGCAACTGTCAATGGTTACCAACCTATATTACATGATACTCAAATAGGGCTTTCTTGGAGTCCTTATATGAATAATGATACTACAAATTCCGGAGGAATTCCTATGGTAGGTATTTGTGAAGCGTGTAGAGATTTCTTTAATGTAACATTTCCTCAACTTAATCTCACAAAGGAAGGTAGCAGTATAATTAATACTTATTCTTGTCCCTCTGGTTATTCCGGTTCTATATATTCTTGCGAACCACCTTTGTCACACGTTACAATACAAAACACAACTAATTCTTCTGTCTCTTCATTTTCTAATTCATTTACAAGATTTGGATTTGAATGTTCTTCCCAAACTTCTTATTCTTGTAATATCTGTAATACTCAACCAGGATATGTAGGAGCAACTCCTCCTTCATGCATAGGATATGGACCATCTATAAATGGTTCTTCTTCATTTAATTCTGCAGTTCAATATTCACAAGCAAATCAATTTGGAATTGGACTAGGAGTTTCTCACATATCTTCAAACTCTTCATACTTCATACCTTCTCAAAATCCTCTAAAGCAAGACGCTTACATGACTAATTTGCAAGTAGGTGAACAAGAGCAGCAAAATAATATTTTGCAATATTTACCACCAACTTCTTTAGTTCAGCCTTATCAAAGTTACGCACTTACTTTTGCTAATTCATTGTCTTTTTCATTTATATCTATACTTGAAAGGCAGCAGCCTGGCTTAGAAATAGGCTTCCCACCGATAATTTCAAATGAATATGATTTTGCTTCCTCTTTGTATGGCTCCGGAACATCTAATAACTGTAATACTTCAGTATCTTCATTACCTAATTCCCACTATAATATATATTTACTTGGAGAAGGTGCTGTTTGTTCTGGAAGTACTTTGCCACCTCAATACTCTTCAGGTATATTTATTCCAATTGGAGAGCTTAATTCCGGCACACATACATTATCTTTGGATAGCATTAGCGAAGAGGAACCTTCTTCTAATCCTATCATTACTTTATATGATCAATACGGTCCTTCATCTAATATCTCTTGTTTTGGAACTATTAATTCCAGTAAGGGTAATATAACGCTAAGTAAGGACATGAATTGCGATCCAATAGAAAGTTTATTTAGGGGTTATATTATAAGTTGTATAACGTATTCTAAGAACTTACCGGGATCTATTTACTCATTTAATCAGTCCTATTATATGACTTATAATTTCCCTACAATATGGGAACTCAGTTATACCTTACTTGTAGCTCCTAAGAGTCCTACTGATATACCAATACCATTATCCGTTAAAAACAATCATTTAATAGTTAATCTTAGTTTAGTTTCGTGATTTTCATGGATCAGGAAGATTTTATAAACAGGGCAAAGGATAAATTTTCTTCTAGTATAACGGAAGAGGATGAAATGTATAAAATTTTAGATATTTACGACGCTTTAATAAAGAGTGAAAATCTATTTTTTCAATCTATTAAAGAGTTCGCTCTTTTATACTTTCCTACTTTTGCAATAAACGCAACACTGAATGATTTTATTAATTTAAAAATTGATGAACTTCAAAAAATTAAAGACTATGGTAAAAAAACTAAAGATTTAGCTTTATTTAATTCTTTTTTAATGCTTTTAAATCAAATTGAAGAAAATAAAAAATTATGTATCAAAAAAATAGAAGAAAAATGTTCAAATTTATTTCCTAATTCTTCAGCAATAATTGAGCCTTTAATTTTAGCAAGAATTATGAAGGAAATAGGAGGAAGCGAAAAAATACCGAACTTAACGATTTCAAAATTGCAAGCAATAGGAAATCCTAAAAACTTCTATGGAAAACCCAGTTTTGGCTTTATTTATAATTCAAAAATTGTACAAAGCAAAAAAGATAAAATTAAAGCAACAAGAAAATTGAGTGAATCTTTATTAATTTCTTTAAAGGTAGATTTTTTTAGAAAAACTAAGGATGAAAACTTAATAAAGAAACTTTTGAATAACATTTCAAAAATAGTATGAATAATCTTATAAGAATAGGTAAATTATTGTATACTAAAAATTTAGTTCCAGGAGTAAGTGTATACGGAGAAAATTTAAGAGTGATTAATGGAATTGAGTATAGAGAATGGAATCCTAAAGCAAGTAAGCTTGCTGCATGCATTATTGAAGGATTTGATTTAAAATTAGAGGCTAATTCTACAGTACTTTATTTAGGTGCGTCTTCAGGCTCTTCAATCTCCCATCTTTCAGATATTTTAGTTAACGGAAAAATTTATGGAGTAGAAATATCTAAAGAAATGATAGTTAGATTAATAAATTTGGCAGAAAAAAGAAAAAATATATATCCAATTTTTGATGATGCAAGAAATATAGATAATTATAAGGATTTAGTTAACGATTCAGTGTTTTTGTATCAAGACATTCCTCAATTTGATCAAGTCGATATATTTTTAAAGAATTTATCAATAATAAAGGAAAAGAAAGGCCTTTTAGTTGTCAAGACTAAAAGTATAGCTGTTAATAAAAAATTAAAAGAAGTTTTAGAATTAGTAAGAAAGCAACTTAAATCTGTAAAAATAATTAAGGAGAAAGTATTATATCCTTATTATCCTGATCATGTAGGATTCTTAGTTTCTGGTTGATTTTTAAATTATTCCTTATAATATTATTATGGAAAACAATGCAGAAGGAGATGTGGATGTTAATTTAAAGACTTTGAAAGAATTGCTCTTAGAAATGGAAAAAGAAATGGAAAGTTTAGGAATAAATAAAAAAGAGAACGAAGTAGTACAAAGAATAGAAAATGAAAATGTGTCTAATAAAATAGGTGAAACTTTGAATTTGCCGCAAAATTTAGTTATTTATAATGTAACTAAATCTGACGAAAATGAGATAAAATCAGCCGTTAAAGAAGAAGCTAAGACAGAAGAAAGTATTCCTACTTCAAAATCAATAACTTATCAAGTAAATGAGAAAGTAGAAATGGAAAAACCACAAATTGCAACAGTATCTTCTGCTTTTTCTTCTCCTTTCCAAGTTAATTTGAACAACAAAAATCAAACTGAAAATAAGAATATAACCGAAAACCCACAAGAAAAACCTTACAAGGAAAATTTACCATTGAATGAAACTTTAACTTATCAAGTAAACGAGAAAGTAGAAATGGAAAAACCACAAATTGCAACAGTATCTTCAAAAGAAAATGTATATGTAGGAATTGAAGTACCTCAAAATCCTAATGTAATGACACTTGCAGAATTAATTCAATCTATTTATGAATTGATAAAATCTAATCGTGCTGTGACTTCCCAACTAAAAGACTCAATAGAAAACATACAAAAATTAGAAAGGGAGGAAAAAATTAAGAATTTGATCAGAGCTTTAGCAGATAAAATAGCATCATGAAAATTTTTTATGTTATCGCAGATGGACTGGGAGATGATAAGATAAAAGAATTAGGCAATAGAACTCCTCTTGAATTTGCAATAAAACCAAATTTAGATTATTTTTCTATTCATTCAAAGTATTTTTTTCCTAAGGTCATTGATAATTTAGCTCCAGAAAGTGATGTTGGGGTTTTAGCAAATCTTTCTTACGATCCTAGACTTTATGATCCCGGAAGAGGATATTTTGAAGCAATTGGGGAAGATATGAATGTTGAGGAGGGAGATTTGGCGTTAAGATTTAATCTAGGAATAGTTAAAGGAAATACAGTAGAAAGTGTAAGAACACAACTTACTGATGATGAACTCAAGGAAATAGTAGATACTATTAAGAAGGAGCTAACTTTTCCTATAGATTTTGATATAAAAGAAGGAAAAGTATATAGAGGAGCAATTGTCTTTAAGAAATCAAAAACTCCTTTTTCTATGTATGTTTCTAATAATGAACCAGGTTATAAATTTAAGTTTTTTAAGAATGCAAAAGTAGGTTATGCATTTAAAGATAATAAGAAAATTAGAAAAATAAAGGCTTTGCGAAAAGATGCAATTTATACAGCTAAAATATTGAACGAATTTATAGATAAAGTTAATTCTATTTTAAGAAAGCATGCATTTAAACCTAATTACTTATTTGTTAGGGATGCATCAATCGGTCCTATAGATCATCCTTCTTTCGAAGAAAAATTTGGGCTCAAAGCTTTAGCTATTGTAGGCATGCCGTTAGAAATTGGAATTTCAAAGTACTTAGGTATGAAAGTTGCTAAAATAGAAGAAATAGAAGATTTTGAACGAGTGGAAGAGGATCTTTCTATTAAAGCTAATGCACTTAAAAGAAACTACAATAAATATGATTTTATTTACATTCACATAAAACAAACTGATGCAGCCTCACATTTAGGTCTTTTCGTAGAAAAATCAAATATTATTTCTAAAGTTGATGAATATATTTTCGGAACACTTAAAGAAATTGTAAAAGATGATGATATAGTTGTATTTTCTTGTGATCATGCTACTTCTTCGCTTAAAAAAATTCATACCTCATCAAATATTCCAGTCATGGTTTCTTCATCTTCTTTTCCAAAAAATGAACTTAAATTTGGAGAAAAATCAACTAAATTAAAGCATGAGAAACTTAAGGAAATAAAGGATCTTATCCCACTTTTATTAAAACATGATGAATGAAGAATTAGCAAATATATTTGAAGAACTTAGCTACATGGAAGAAATAGAAGCCGAACAAGATCCTAAATCAAAGTGGAAGGCTATTGCATATAAGAATGCTGCTGATTCTATAAGAGCTCTTTCCGAGGATATTGTCGATCTTTATAATAAAAATAAATTAGATGAAATACCTGGAATAGGCGAAAAAATTAAAGAAAAAATAGAAGAATATATAAAAACAGGTAAAATTAAGAAATACGAAGAATTAAAGCAAAAGTATCCGATTAATTTCTTAGAATTTAAAAACATAGAAGGAATTGGACCAAAGCGAGCATATTTATTTTATAAATATTTAAAAATTACAAATCTTGAGCAATTAAAGCAGGCACTTTATTCACATAAGATTAGAGAATTGCCAGGTTTTGGAGAAAAAAGTGAAAATGCACTTATAAATGCAATAAATATTTATGAACAAAACAAAATTGGAGAAAGGAAATTCTTAGCCCTAGTTTATGATTACATTCAAAATTTAGTTAATAAACTAAGGAATTCAGGTTTCTTTCAAAGGGTGGAGATTGCAGGATCAACAAGGAGGATGAAGGAAACAATTGGAGATATTGATATTTTGGGCATTTCAAATAATCCAGAGAAAGCAATGGATTATTTTACTCACATTGAAGAAGTTAAGGAAGTTATTTCTAAAGGAATTACGAAGAGTACAGTTGTTTTAGATATAGGCTTAACTTGTGACCTAAGGGTTTTAGAAGAAGGATGTTTTGGAGCCGCTATGCAATACTTTACTGGTAATAAGGATCATAATGTTGAATTAAGAAAAATAGCCCAAAGTAAGGGATTTAAATTGAGTGAGTATGGTTTGTTTAAGGAAGATCAAATAATAGCAAGTTCTGATGAAACTCAAATTTATAATGCTTTAGGATTAGATTATATTCCTCCAGAATTGCGCGAAAACATGGGTGAAATAGAAGCTGCAATTAATCACACTCTTCCAAAATTAGTAGAGTACAATGAAATAAGGGGTGACTTGCATACCCACACAAATGATAGTGATGGAGCAAATTCTTTAGAAGAAATGGTAGAAGAAGCAGAAAAAAGAAATTTAGAATACATAGCAATAACAAACCATACTAAAAGTCTCCCAGTTGCCCATGGAATGGATGAAGATAGATTTGAAAAGTTTATAGAAAAGGTTGAGAAGATAAGAGAAAAATACAAAACTTATATTTTAATAGGAGCAGAAGTAGAAATATTAAAAGATGGGTCTTTAGATCTTCCTTCTAATATATTACATAAGCTTGATTATGTAATAGGAGCCCTACATCAATGGACTAAGGAAAGCAGAGAAGAATTAACAAAAAGATATCTTGTTGCAATAAATTCTGGGTTGATAAACGCAATCGCTCATCCTACAGGAAGGCAAATTGGATCAAGGCCAGCTTTAGATGTAGATTTTTCAGCAATATTTGAGGCTTGTGAAAAAAACAACGTGGTTTGTGAAATTGATGGTTTTCCAGAAAGGTCCGATCTTCCTTACGATTTAGTTAAAAAGGCTAAATCTTATAATATTATGTTTCATGTTTCTAGTGATGCACATGAGGTTAATCAATTAAGATTTTTATTTTTTGCAACTGCTATAGCTAGAAGAGGATGGCTAGAAAAAGAAAGAATTTTAAATAGTTATCCTTTACAAAGAATTTTATCTTTACATAGATAATAAAAGTATGGAAAAAATAAAGACTGGGATAGAAGGTTTGGATACGCTTACAAATGGAGGATTTGTAAAGAACACAATAAACATAGTTTATGGATCACCAGGTGTTGGAAAGAGTATTTTTTCAGCTCAATTTCTAAGGGAAGGACTGATAGAAGGAGAAAAAGCATTTTACTTTAGTTTGGAACAAGATTTAGATTCATTTTTAATGATGGCAAAATCTCTTGGCTTTAAAGAATTTGAAAATGAATTAAATAAAAATTTCATTTTCACTAGAATGACAGGTAGAGACTTTAAATCGTTTATTTCATTTGATTTACCTAGAATAGTGTCTGAAAGAGCAGATAAACATGCTAGAATAGTTATAGATCCTATTACTCCATTTTTATGGCAAATTCCTGATAAATATGATCAAAGAGAAATATTGTCAAACGTTTTTGATTCTATTAGAAAGTTGGGTACTGCAGTTATAACTTTAGAAAGATATGGCGATGTAACTAAATATTCATTGGATGAGGAATTTGCAATACCCATTTATTTATCTGATACCGTTATAATTTTAGCACTCCTTCAAAATCAAGATGTTTATCAGACAGCAATATCTATAATTAAAATGAGATACTCAGCACACTCTCAAAGTCTTCATCCATTTGAAATAACTGATAAAGGAATATCTATATTTACAGAACAACCAGTATTTTAATGAAACTGTTGTTATTAAACCCTGTAAACTATTATAAGAAATTGCATTTTACTGGAGAGATTTATTATTTATCATTTACTAGGTTTTTCGATGATATATATTCTTTTATTAAACCCAAAAAAATATTTGATGCTGTTTCCTTTTTAGTAGACTCTTTTAATGTAATCGAAGGGGTCAAGAAGTTAGATCCTTACAATTTAGCTTCAGTTTTCGAATATTTAACGACTGAAAAGATTGATAATTCAATAATCATACTTGATTCTATTACTTCATTAGAGTTTTATCATGACGAAAAAGAAATATTGGAATTTATACATAATTTGGATAAATTCTGTAACTCTAAAAATTCAAGTCTTTTTGTCTTAGCTTTTACAAAAGATGATTTGTTTAATAAATTAAACGATTTATATAATAAGCCCTTGTCGTTCAATGGATAGGACGGCGGCCTGCGGAGCTGCAAATCCAGGTTCGACTCCTGGCAAGGGCATTAGTTTAAAATAAAATTAGGATACATGCATATATCATAAATTATTCCTGAGCCAAAGGCAAATTTGCAAGGATTAAATTCACTTTTATTGTAAGCTTCGTACTTTCCAACTAAATTAAGATAATAAGTATTAGTTTTATTTTCAATTATTATTGTGTCTGTACCTAATATTATTTTTCCAGAAGAGCATGTATTTCCAGAAATATAAAAAGTATAAGAATTTATGCTGAGTTTAGTCGAATTTGAAAGTGGTAAGTTGCTAATTATTGGATAAATAGAAGAATTGAAGGAAATCGGTATTGAAGGAACTCCAAGATAGTCTAAATATATCCAATTATTGCTTTGAACTATACACGTTTTGTTTTGGAAAACTGACTTATACGCAAGA
This sequence comes from Candidatus Rehaiarchaeum fermentans, assembly GCA_025920435.1. GTDB lineage: Archaea > Nanobdellota > Nanobdellia > Parvarchaeales > Parvarchaeaceae > Rehaiarchaeum > Rehaiarchaeum fermentans. The sequence continues at coordinate 6,587 of JAPDLT010000010.1, read as the reverse complement.
TATTGTGAATTTATAAAGGAAGAAGGAGTTGCATGATTAATAAAAATTAAAAACAAAATTATTGCAAGAGTGTAAGAAAGAGCAAAATAAGTAATTAAATCTTTTTTGCTTTTAAATAAAGGAATTGTGAGTAATGAAATAAATACAGAAGAAGGAAGAGTAAATCTAAACTCATTAGTTGCTACTAATCCTTGTGCTAATTTTGATGCATCTACTCCAATATAAATTGAAATTAAAAATAGTAAAAATGTGCTAATAAAAAGATGCTTTCTTTTTTCAAATTCTTTCAAAAATCTCTTCCTATTATAAACAATAAAAAGAATAAATGGCCATATTTCTATTGTTGATACTAAGAATGCAAGATAGTTTGGAGAAAGCCCTTCAGTACTCCAAAATGATAATGCAACTCCTCCTAAAGAAAAACCTATTAAATTTTTCATAAAAACAAAATAAGGAGTCAGAATTAGAATTAGCAAAGCTAAGCTTAATAAAATGTAATAATAAAATCTTTTTTTCTTTTCAAAGCTAAAGAATAAAACTGGCAGAAAGAAAAGTGCGTAAAATTTAGAAAGTATTGCTAAACCCATACTTAATCCTGCTAAAGGATTTTTCTTAATCGAAAAATAAAACGTAATGAGTATAAATGATATAACTGGTAATTCTGAACCATTTTTAATGCCAAAAAATATTAAAAAAGGAGAAATTAAAGCTAACACATAATATTCGTTTTTATTAAATAATCTAACTATTAAATACGCAGAAAATAAAAAAACTAGTGAAAAAATAAAAAAATAAATGAAAGGCGAATAGTTTTTAAATATTATAATCAATATTTCGAGTAGAAAGTTTTCTAAGGGTGCATTATTTATGTATATATAAGGCCCATTGTTCAGTAAAAATTTTGCATTAGTTAATCTAGCAATAAAATCCCAATTGTTGTAATAGATAAATTCTAATGAAAAATAAACTGTTAAAATAATAGCTATTATTAGCAAGAATTTTTTATCCATTTTTATCTAAATTTTTTAAGAAGTAAAGTATTCCAATTACATAAAACAATGTTCCTAATGTATCATATATGCTATTATTAGTTAGGTAAGAAATTACGAATGTAATTAAATATAAAAAATTTAGAAGGAAGAGCAGTACAAAAGAATAGTAGGAAGATTTTGTAAGTGTAAATATGATTGTGGAGGTTTTTAATCTTTCTATTTTTCTGTTTATTTCTATCATATAATAAAAACTTATTCCTAAAATTATCAATATTGTTATTCCTAGTAAGGATGGAATTAAATAAGTTATAGTTTGGAGATCCACATTCCCCACCTTAATATTATTATACTAAATATTAAGTAAGTTATTATTCCTTCCGCATAAAATGAAATTTCTAACCAAAAAATGTCAAATATTTCTCCCAAGGCCAAAAATATTCCTGCCTGAAGCAATATTATAAAAGCTAGAAGTATTAAGTATATCTCTAATTTATCTTCTTTAAACTTATTTCCCCAATATATAGAAATCTTTCTCCAATCCTCTCTATTTTTATAAAGTACATATATGGGTTTTATTAAAAGAATACAAACTATTAAACTATTTGCTATTTCTATTAGTCGAAATATTTCTAAATAACTCATTAATTATTAATTTTACTTTAAAATAATCATTTTAATTTTTAATTTAATTAATTAGATATGAATAAAAACTTTAAGAAGGGGCTAACTTTTTCTATACTTGTTTTCATAGTTACGCTTTTAATTAGTTTGATTCTTTCTATTTACATAAGCCCAGGATTTTTATTATTTCTTATATTTCCTCCGTTTATTATAAGGAAACGCCATAAGAACAAAAGCGATAAAAGATTAAACAAAGTAATGAAATGAGATTTCTGCGATTAGATTTCTAAAGGTTTATTATTAATCTTCGTCGTTATCCAAATCTAATTCTTCTCCTTCGTCTATAAATTCTTCTTCCCCTTTATTTTGTATATATTTGTACTTTTTCATCTATTTTAGTGTACAATTACTATATTTAAAGTTACTTGTTGTTAGAATATTTTTCACTTTATAGTTCAAAAATTAATAAGTAAATTTCCTTCCGAATAAATAAACTATAATTCCAGCAGTGAACGAAAGTAAAGTTGCATAAATGTAAGAATAAGAAGGATTTACTACGTAAAGAATTCCCATGAGTAAATTACCTGTGAATAAACCTAAACTTCTAAACATCGATAAATAGCCAAATGCACTGCTTTTTTCATTTGATGTTACAGATATTATAGCAGGTTCAAAAGTTTCTATTATTCCTAAAGAAAAACCCAGTATAATTAGTCCTATGTAATCGGTAATTAGAATTCTACTCAAGATTGAATATGCTAAAAATAAAGATCCTATTGCAGAAAAAATATACCCAAGTGTTGAAAGTGCTTTTACACTATTTATAAATTTAAGTTTAGTTCCTGCAAAATATCCGGAAATTGATGAAACAATTAAGTAAATAAAGTAAGAGAAAACCCCTTCTATATAATTATTGCTAATTTGAGAAACAGTTATTATTGGATATCCTAAACTATAGTAAGAAAAACCAAACAGAGAAGTTGCGATTAAAATACCTAATGTTGTGTTTTTCTTTAATTTTTTATTTATTTTTTCAGTCGAAGTCTTCCTTTTTTCTCCCTTGAAATTGCTAGAAAAACTGTGGAAAAGACCAGAGGGGTTAAAGTTATTAAAAATATTTCTTTGATACTTAATTTATTAATTAAAACAATAATTAAGTAGGTTAATACAAAAATTCCTCCAACAATATCTAATAAATGCAACGTTACAAATGCCTTTTTTTTTCTATCTTTTTCACTTGAATTGCTTGCAATTAAAGATCTTCTTGCCGGAGTTCTAAAATCTCTAGCCCACCACCCTACTATTTAAAGAATCTCTGCTTGAAGATAAGAAGATAAACCAATAAAGGAAAGTAAACTTATTAGCGAATTTCCTATTATTGCTAACCTTTTTCTATCGAATTTTTCTGCTAAGTTTCCTCCTAAATAAGCAAACAAAGCTACTCATCCCTATTAGATTGCATATACTGTGCCTAGAATTTCTACTGATTCTTTCATTACAAAAACAAAGAATATAGGAAAAAGAGAGAGCACAACTGGATAGCCTGCGTCAGCAAAGAATGCGGATAAAGATAGCTTTAATATTTATTCATTTAAATACCCAATTTCTATTCATAATAAGTATTTAACTTGCGAAATATTTTTCACTACTTTAAGTAAACTATTTTATAGTAGTTAAAATACTAATTTTAGTAACTATTATATAGTAGATAAATCCTTCTCATTTTAGTGTACAGTGTATGAACACGGAGAGAGAGGAAGAGTTAGTTAAGGGCAAGATTTCCTATCAGGAATTTATAGACGGGTTAAATAAATATCCTTCCTGGGGCTACAATGCACCACAATCTTTAATTGAATCTTTAGTGGCTTTTAGTAAGAAGTATGGAAATAAGAATGGAAAGAGAGTATTAAAACTTAAAGGTGAAAAATGGATAGATTTGGAAGCTATACTTACTGCTAAGGAAGATGATCCAAGAGGAGTTCAAAAAACTCTATATGGTCTAGATGAATATTTAGCTGAAATAATTAAGAGATTAGAGGTGGCAGCAGTAGAAAATTCTCATTTCATGATAATGCTCTTGGGACCAGCTGGTGCAGGAAAGAACGCACTTTTAGATACGCTTGCAGCTACTTATAGTTGGTACACAAAAACACCAGAAGGTATAATTTATGTGCCAGTTTTAGATATGGAAAAGATTAAAAATGATGAAAAACTAGATGTTTTCTTCAAGAGCAAGGAAGATAGAGAGAAATTCGTTTCGCAATTAACTAGTGTATTTGGAAGATTAAATTATCTAAAGTTAACTCTAGGCGAGACTCCTATAAATTCACTTTATTTATGGTTTAAAGGTACGAAGGAGGAAGAAAAGTTCAAGAAGCTAGTAAGAGAAAAAGGGCTAAATATAAATTATGAGGCAGAAAGCAGCACGTTGGAATATATATCTACCCAGGTAAGGCTAGCTTTCGAGTCGTTCGGTAAAGAGGGATTGCTAGAAGAATTTTTGAAAGCTTCCATTAGTCTACTCGATGGTGTGAAATATAATTTAGTAGTACTTTATTCTCGTCCACAAATAGCATTGAGCAATAAAAACCTTGATATATCTTCAATAATAGGAGGAGACCTTGACTATGGACTTCTAAATGAACTTAGGGGTAATAAAAGTCCAATTACTTACAATTATGGTATAGCAGGAAATATATGGTCTACACCTGGTGTAAGAAGATCCATTGTACTGTTCAACGAAACTTATAAGGCTGGGGATGATTTTCGAAATACTTTACTTGATTTTATACAGGATTTCAAGTTATATCCCACAAAGCTAGGAAAAGAAAGTCTAAATGTTATTTTGTTTGGTACTACTAACTTATACGATCTTAAGGAGGAATCATTAAATCCACACACTATGAGCAGGCTAGTTAAAATATACTTTAGATATATGCTTAATTATCACGATGTAGTACCTTTGTTTGAAGAAGCGTTTAGAAATATAGAGCATTCGCCGAGGGCTGCAGCAGCGTTCGCTATATTATATGTAGGCCTTGCTATAGAAAAGCCTCCTGCCGATAAGAATCTAACTCTGTTAGATAAGATTTTGATATATGGAGGGGATGTATCGTACGGTATAAGAAAAGAAGATCTTATGATGCCAGATACTGTTCTTCCTATTGAAGCTAAAAAAGAAGGTAAAGACGGAATGCCTAATAGAATAATATCTAGTCAACTCGCAATAGATATAAGTGAATTCCTACGTAAAATAGGTATAAAAGAAGATGATTTGCTAGACATATTGTTTAGTGGTAACGGAGAATATTTGAAGGGATTTATTTCAAGTATCTCCGACCTTTCCGAGGTGGCTCGAGGAAGAATTGATCAAGCAGTTGAAGCTGCAATTCAGTATTACAGATATAGTATAAAGTTAGATATAACTAACGCTCTTTATTCAGATGATGAAATAAACGATATGGTTAAAACCTACGTTACCCAAGTATGGTATTTACTAGAGGGAAAAGAATACTATACTGATAGTAATAACCATTTAGTTAAGGTGGATAAAGATTGGTTATCTAAAATTGAAAATGGAGCTAAATTAGAAAGCAATTCATTCAGAGAAGCAATTCATAACGCTTTAAATTATTATGCTTCTGCTCAACAGGCAAGAAGTATATATGATGTAATCGATGATTATGTTAAAGAATTAAATAAAACAGATTTAGGTAAAAAGCTCAGGATGTCGATTATAGATTTAAGCATGTCTAAAGGTAACAAGCTCATGCCTTCAGACTTAAACAAGGTTAAACAAAGGCTTATAAGCATGGGTTATTCACCAAGGAGTGCTGATTTAGCAATTATACTATATCAAGCAAGCCAGAAGAGTTAATATGGGTGAAGAAGTAGTGAAGTTTTTATCCACCTTATTCAAAGATAAACCTGTAGCTCAGAATCTTAAAGAAATAATTACCATAAAAGCATTGGAAGAGGAAGGATTGAGAGGAATATTAGATGTAAAAGAAAATATAATTAATTCAATAGAAGACGCCTCTATAATTGCACAGAATAACCGCATTCCTATAATAACATTCTTCGGGCCTACTGGTTCTGGAAAAAATAAAATAGTAGAAGCTATCTCGAATATATATCTTAAAGGTGTTGCCGAACGTAAAATAAGTGTTTATTCGTTCGAAATAAACGGAAAATTAGCTCCATATAAGGAAAGACCATATAATTTGTTTTCTACATATCTTAAAGATTTGGATAGTTTGCTTAGAAATAATAGTGATGAATTAACCTATAATATCTATAGCAAACATAAGAAGTCAATAACAAATCAGGTATCTAATGAAACTCTGTCTATGTTAGAAAATGCGCTATATGAAAATCCTAGTCTTGATAAAATAAAAATAGAAGAAATAACTCCCAGAATTGTATTCACAGATATAAACGAACTGAAAGATACGCACGTTCTATATAAATCGATTAAAGAAGCGAATAGAGGTATTCTAGTTATCAATGCAGACAAATATGATTTCTCTTCAATAAATGCAAATGTATTTTATACATTAAGCGATATTTATGATAATAATTTATTTTTTGATGGAAGCAAAGTACCACTAGATTTGTTAGTATTGTTAACTACTAATCAGTCTGATTTTAAGCAGTTTTCTTTAAATAATAGACCAATGTTAGAAAGAATGATTTTAGTTGGAGTTAGAAGAAACCTTTCATGGGAAGAAGAATCTAAAATAATCAGCGAAATTTTTGCTATAAATAAATATGAAAATAATAATGGTATAAACAATGAAACGGTTAATCGCTTTTTAGAATATCTTAGTAAATTTTTGATTGGGTCGAGATTTGAATTATTGAAATCAGAAAAGGAAAAAGCCAAATCGAGCAAGCTGGGTGAAGCTACATATCTTTTTGCTCTTTATGAAAGTTACTTCGATATGTTAAATGCTTATGATAAGGGTGAAGACC
>JAPDLT010000001.1 GCA_025920435.1 Candidatus Rehaiarchaeum fermentans | reverse complement strand
CTTCTTCTACAAATATTTTTCTCGCTTCATCAATTGATTTAGCTATTTCTTCTGGATTATAAAGTAAAAATTCTGGACTAGTAGGATTCTCTACTAATACTTGTGGATGAGTTTTTGTTTGAGTAAATGAATATAATGCTAATTCAGCTACATTTCTAGCCAAATTCTCTTCCGCTACTTTATCAATAGGCACAATGTATTTATCTACATTCTTTTCTAACTCTTCTAATGTATTGATATTTTCAGTAAGTTCTTTTTCAAAATAATTAATATCTTCGCCTGAAAACACATATCCTTTTTTCCCTATTATTCCTAATTGAGGTTGGTTTAAATCAGGCTTACTATTCTGAAGTTGAAGTGCGTTTAGCTTCAATTCTGCTAACTTCTTTTTTATCATATCTTTATAAATTAATGGAAACCAAACTTCTGCAGTCTCTGGATTTAAAATTATTCCATCGTTTGATTGAATAATTGTTTTATCATATAAATTTAGTTGCTTTAGTTTTGAAGAGACTTCCGGATAAGCTTTATCAAATTCTTCTTTGCTCATCAAAAACTTATACTTATCAGCATATATCGGGATTAATTGATTATTAAATTTGTCATACAAAAAAGAGGCATTATTATTTTTTTTCGAGAACGGAGCCGTTGAAGCATGAAAAACTACAGAAGTTTTCTCTTGATTAGCAGCAGAAGCTAATTCATCTGCCCACTTTATAGAAGCAGTACCTTCCTTCATTAGTATATCTCTATACATCTCCAGCGAAGCTTTTCCAGAAGAGTTAGTTAAAGGTTCCAAATTAGTTAGATCAAGTTGAAAAGGAGCATGAACTGTTAAGTTTACACCAGATAAATACGCTTCTGTACCAATATTATAAATATGAGATTTACCAGTATTTTCAGCAGTATTTCCTCTGCCTGACAAATAAATTGAGTCAAGACTTAGTTCTATTAATTTAGAACCTAAATTAAGCACTTGTTGAAAACTTTGCATTTGATTAGTAAGATCAACAGAATAACCAAATAAGTTTTTAGGGCTATAGTAAGTAGCCATATTAATAAAAAGAAAATATCTAATTAATAAGCTCTTAAGAAGGCAAATCGTTATTTAAATTGAATACGATAGTTTTTTCGTAAGTCATTTCTTTTATACTATATACTATTCCTTCCTTGCCAATTCCTGAGTCCTTCACTCCTCCAAAAGGAAATATAGTACTACCATGACTAGGAGCTGCATTTATCGTAACACTACCAACATTTAGCCTTCTAGCACATTCATAAGCTTCGTTTATATCGTTAGTAAAAACACATGAATCTAAACCATAATTTGATTGATTTGCTATTTTTATTGCTTCTTCTTTATCTTTAACTGTAATTATCGTTATTACAGGACCGAAAGTTTCTTCATTAGCTATAGTTGCACTTAAAGGAACATCTGAAAGCAAGGTTATGTCATGATAAGTATCTTTAAAGCTTCCTCCATAGATAAGTTTAGCTCCTTTACTTACTGCATCCTTTACCATTCCGTTTATCCTAGCAGATGCATCTTTACTTATAACAGGCCCTAAATTTGCAGAATTATCAAGTTCTGGATTTCCTAATTTATAATTATTAAGCTCTGCCTTTACTAATTCCAAAAACTTATCTTTAACCTTTTCCACAACTAATACTCTGCTAACTGCGTCACATCTTTGCCCAGAAAGTGAAATACTTCCCTTAACAATTTCTTTCGCAGCTAAGCTTAAATCTGCATTTTCTAGAACTATAGCAGTACCTTTACCACCCAGCTCTAAATGTAATTTTTTATCTCCTGCTAATTTAGCAATGTGCTTACCTACAGCAGTACTTCCAGTAAAGCTTATAACCTTTATTCTCGGATCTGAAACCAATGAATCCATTGCACTTCCAGGTACTGTTAACACTTGAACAACTCCAGGAGGTAATAATCTATTTAACAAAACAGTTGATAAAATAAACGCAACTGGATCTGCAGAAGGGGGTTTTATTATTATCGGATTGCCTGCTAAAATTGCAGGTATTACTTTAGAGTAAGAAGTAAAGAAAGGATAGTTAAATGGGGAAATACCTAAAACTAGCCCTAATGGTTCTCTTAAAACGATTGCAAACTTATGAAGCTTATCACTAGCTATATCTCCTCTAATATACTCTCCTACGAAAGCTCTTAAATCAGACTGAGAAAGATTTAACCTTAAAATCGTACTTTCTATTTCACTTACAGCTTGATTATAAGTCTTGCCTGATTCTTTCATCAAAACTCTGGCTAAATTTTCTTTGAATAAAATCAATTGCTCTTTGAATTTAGATAAAATATTAAGCCTTTCAAATAAAGGAATTGAAGAAATTAAACCTTCTGCCTTTATTCCTTCATTAAGTGCTTTTTCTATTTGATCTTTAGATGGAACAGGTATTTTTGCAACAAGAGTTTGATCTATGGGAGAATAAATGTTTACATATTCACTAGCTTCTTCCCATTTTCCTCCAATAAGCAACTTCAAATGAATTACGTTGTCTTTTAAAGAAAACCCTTCTGAAAATATTTCGTTAATTTCCATTTTTTCTATATTGCAAGTAATATAATAAATACCTAAAAATAAATATTAAATGAAAGGCATGTCGATGCCTATAGAAATTATAATTGCTATTATAGTAGCGATTATAATTTTAGTAGTTTTATTATATTTGATACATCTTGGCTTGCTTCCAGGATTAAATAGCTTAAGTAGGCAAGGAAAGACTGCTGCTAACTCTACCAATATTTCTAATACGGTTTTGCCTTAAAATTTATAAAGTATAATAGCAAAGTAAAAAATGAAAGTACCTCGATACGGAATTAAGATAAGAAAAAGAGTAGAAATGCAAGAAAAAACAAAGAGAATAAAGTATAAGTGTCCTAGTTGTAAAAAGAATACACTTAGAAGGATAGAAAGTGGGATTTGGGAGTGTAAGAGATGCGGATTTAAGGTAGCATCGAAAGCTTATAAATTTGAGCAAACAAATATATAAAATGGCAAAATATCAATGCTTTAATTGTGGAGCAAATCTTACTGAGGAAGACATTAAGGATTTTATTAGATGCCCTAAGTGCGGAGGTAGAATACTTATTAAGCTACCGCCTGATTCTGGAATAAAGGTAAAAGCTAGATGAAAATTAAAGTAAAATTAGAATTACCTGAAGAAGTAGTAGGATTAATTGATGAGGAAAAATCAAACAGATTTAGTATAATCAAGCAAAATAATGAAATTATAATAGATGCAAAAGATCTGAATATATTCAAGTCTTTAATAAATAGAATTATTAAATTATTAATTACAATAGAAAAGATCGATATTATATATGGAAAATAAAGATGCGATAAGAGAAGAATTTAGAAGAATTGATGAGCAAAAGGAATTAATTCAGAGGGCATACAATCAATTAAACGAAATAATAGAAGAAGTAGAAAATGCACAAGGAGATTTATATGTTAAAAGAGAAGATGCTTATTCTTCAATGTTAGGACTTGAAACAATGAGCATATTTTTCAAGAAAAAGAAGGAAGATATTTTAAAGGAGTTACAAGAGAAGAAAGAGCTTTTAGATTTTAATCTTAAAACTCTAGATAAAAGACTTCAAGAGCTAAGAGAAAAACTGCAAAGCTAAAGTATGTATGATGCAATCAGTATAGGCGGAGCAACCAAAGATATATTTTTAATACTTCCTACGAAATACATAAAATCGATAAAGTCTATATACATAGGAGTCCCAGAGGATAGAAAAATAGATATAGAAGGAATAAAGGAATATACGGGAGGAAGTGCTACGAATGTTTCTGCTACTTTAAGCGCTTTTGGAAAGAAAGTAATGGTAGTTACTAGAATAGGAAACGATGATTACGGTAGATTTATAAAAGAGGACTTAAAAAGGAGGAACATTGCTTTGAAAGCATTTAAAAGTGAAGAAACTGCGTTTTCGATAATATTGGTAATAGGAAATGAAATGAGTATATTAACTTATAGAAAAGCAGAATCTTCTTGGAATTTATCTGAAAATGATATTAAAGTAAGAACAAAAAGCGTATATTTAGGACCTTTACCTAAAGATTCAAATTCAACAGTAGAAACGGCGATAAGCATTGCAAAAAAGAACAATGCATTATTAGTTTGGAATCCAGGTTCATCACAAATAGAAGCGGGACTAAAATCTAATTTAGAATATGTTAAAAGTGCCTCAATAATTTGTATGAATGATTATGAAGCAAAAAGATTCGTAGGCAAGAAGACTCCTATAGAAAATGCAATAACTCTCTCTAAATATGCACAAATAGCGATAGTAACACTTGGAAAAAAAGGAAGCATTATAGCTGCAAACAATAAATTATATATTGCAGGAACTTATCCTGCTCAACCAATAAATATAGTAGGAGCAGGAGATGCGTTTTGTTCAGGATTTATGAATGCAATATTAGATAAAAGGCCGATAGAAGAAGCAATATCTTTAGGATCTTACAATGCGGCAAGCGTGGTTTCTCATCATGGTGCTAAGGAAGGAATCGTAAATGAGTATCCAAAAAGATTAGTTAATATTAAAGTAAGAACTATCTAAATATGAAACTAAGCGGTGTTTTTCTAGCTTACGACCATGGTTTTGAGCATGGGCCCACTGACTTCGATAATTTAAACTATAATCCAGAATATATTCTAGATGTTGCTAAAAAAGCAGAAGTTGATGCATTAATATTATTGAAAGGCGTTGCGGAGAAATACTATAGCAAAGATTTAGGTATTCCTTTAATATTGAAATTAAATTCAAAAACTTCTTTAAGAGAAGGAGAACCAATATCTCTAGCATGGAGCTCTGTAGAATATGCAATAAAACTCGGAGCAGAGGCTGTAGGCTATACTATCTATTTTGGGAGTGAGGAAGAAAGTAGAATGATAAGTGAATTTGGAAAAATCTATGAAGAGGCAAGAAAGTATGGATTAAAAGTAGTATTGTGGAGTTATCCTAGAGGAAAATCTATTAATAATGATGAGGATCCAAAAATTGTAGCTTATGCTGCAAGATTAGGTGCAGAACTGGGTGCAGACGTAATCAAAGTAAAATATCCGAATGATGACTCAAATTTAGAATGGATAACTAAAAACGCATTAAAAAGCAAGTTATTTTTCGCTGGAGGTAAAAAAATTGAAGAAGGAAATCTAATAGAAAGAGCTGAAAAGGCGGCAAGAGCAGGAGCAAGTGGATTTGCGATAGGAAGAAATATATTCCAATCTAAAAATGCAGTAGAAATAATTAAATCATTGAAAAGCATATTTCACTAAATGTTTATAGTTAATTACAAAGCCTATAAAGAAGGAATAGATTTTGGAACTGAAATAGCTAAATACTTAAAACAAAAGATAAGAGATTCATATGTAGCGCCCCCTCTTTCTCTGCTTTCTCAAATAAGCAAAATAATTGATGTGATAGCTCAGCATACAGATCCTATAGAGCCTGGAGCTTCAACTGGATTTATTTCTTATTATGAAATAAAAAAAGCCGGGGCGATAGGTTCTTTAATTAATCATTCCGAACATCGATTAAAGCAAAATGAAATAGAAAAGTTAGTAGAAATACTCAAGAAAAACGATTTAAAAACAATAGTTTGTGTAAGAAACTTAAAAGAAGCAGAAAAAATGGTAAATTTAAATCCTTTTGGAATAGCTTATGAACCGCCAGAGCTAATAGGTGGAAACGTATCAGTTTCTTCTTCTAAGGGAGAAATAGTAAAGAAATTTGTAAATATAGTAAAAAGCAAAGGAGAAATAATTCCCATAATAGGCGCAGGTATAAAAAGCAGTGAAGACATAAAAAAGGGAAGAGAAGAAGGTGCAGAAGGATTCTTAGTAGCTTCAGGTGTAGTTAATGAAAAATTTAAGGAAAGTTTAGATGAGTTTGCTAGAGCTTTTTAAATCAAATTAAAGAATAATATTTAGAAACATAATTGCTATTACAAATAGGGTTTGACAAATTATAAGCTTTACAAATAAGTGCTGAAATATAATTAACGCTTTCATTAAATATTAAACTCAAAGTAGAGTTCATCTTAGCTTTCAAAGGATTAAGATTGTTAAAGTAATAAGGTCTAATAAATGAACCAAATCCAATGAATTCATTACCTATACTTATAAATGGTAAAAATCCATACTGATTTAAAATTGGATTTAGTGCATTTTCTTCATAAGTAATTAATTCCGAAATGGCATAGGAAGAAAGTGATGATGAACTATCATTTTCTATAATTAACTTGAAAGGCCCCTTAAATGAAATTGGTTCTTCATATTCTATTGGACCTATAGAAGAAATGTCATTTATTGAGTTTGAAGTCTTATTTTCAAAAGTAACATTTCCGAAATAGGACAAAGCTTTATCTAATATACTCAATTGAACGGCACTAAATGGATCATTAGAAAATACAACAAGTAAAGTATTATTCTTAGTTTGATTAGTTTTAATGAAAGCAAAAGGTGAAACATAAGAAGATATTAGCGAATTATTAAATATTTTCTCAGGATTAGAAACATAAGAGGTCCTTATCGTTTTATTTAAAACTAGCGAATAAAAAGAAGTATTTCCAGTTATGGTAGATATAAATGGATCATTTAAGGAAAAATAGGATCCATTAAAGCCTAGATTCAGAACATTATTAAAAAGATAAATTGTAATCAAAAAAGCGGAAAGATTTTCTCTAGAAGTATTTAAAATAATGAGAGAAGGCAAATCTGAAATAAAGTAACTTCCAATAATTTTTTTACTTAAATTTGTAGGATAAGATACATTAAGGTAATTTTTATTTGTTATATTTATAAGCGCTCTGATAAAGCTGTAATTAAAATAAGAAATATTCTTAAACGAAATGTAAATACTGGTTGAGTTAGAGGAATAAGGAAGTCTATAAAAGAAAATAATTGTTATAGCAGAAACGAATATCGCAACAAGTGTAAATATTATAAAAATTACGTTTTTTGAAAATATATTTGAAAAATTCTCATTTAGCTTACTTAACTTCATAAATCTATAACTAAAAAATAAATAATATATTAAAGAAAAATTTAGAAATAAAACCTATTCAAAAAGACTACTTAGTCCAGCAGCTGCGGATTCCTCTGCTTTCTTTTCCTCCTCTTCTTTCTTTTCTTTATTTTCAGCTGGAGCAGAAGGAGCTGGACCAGCAGCTACAGGAGCAGAGATACTCATTGTTTGAGCTTCCTTTATTTCCTTATCTATATCAACTCCTTTTAATGCATCAACCAATACTTTTATTTTAGCTTCATCTACTTCAGAGCCTGTAGCCTTTATAACGTTTCTCATATTTTCTTCTGTTACTTCCTTGCCCAAACTATGTAACAGCAATGCTGCGTATACGTAGTCCATATTTTTATTTTTATCCAATCTTTCTGCAGCTTTAACTGCAGAAAGCAAGATCCTTCCAATGTTTTCCTTGGAAGGAACTTCTCTGATTACCATTAAATTCTCTCCTACTATATAAGCTTTTCTAATCAGGTAGTTTATTGTATCTTTATCTATTAATTCAAGAGCAAGAGACAGATTTCTCGAATTTGATAATGATTCTCTTACTAATTCACTGATTTTTGAATAAACATTTAGTAGGTCTTGTTTTACTATCAGTCCCTTATAATAGACACATACTATTTTTAAATTTTTACTTACGGCCTTAATTCCTAAAGTAGCAAGTAATGATGCAACTTCAGGCTTAACTTTTTCTCCCTTCCTGCAAACTACAGTATCTTGCATGACTGAAATTTTACCTCCCTCATTCTTTGTTTTTATTCCTAAAGAAGAAAATTTTACTGTCATCGGACCAGGAGCAAAAGGAGTAGGGCCTGCAGGTATTACAATATCATTTTCAGCAATTTCTTCTGCTTTAACATATTTTTTCCTTATATACTTAGAAATTATTTGCCCAAAATAGGCTAGCTCTACTTCATTACCGCTTATTATAAATGGTTGCGCACACTCATCAACTAAATCTGCAAGATCTTTTGAAACTTTTTCTAAAGATCTTCTTATTACTACTTTATTATCAAATATAAACGAAAGACCCTTATCTTTAACCTCTTTTCTTAAAAGTTGAATATTGTAAGCATCAAAATCATTAAGATCACCTAAAACTATTACACTTCCTAATTTTTTAGATAAGCTCTCTACTCTTTTTGCCTTCAATTTCGCACCATTAGACATCATATTATCTTAATAGGTTTAGTCATAGTTCCTTTTATATATAATCTTTTTATGTTTGTAGAATTTATTAAGCTAGCTACAAAAGAATAAACAGCGAACATATTTTCAGCTAAATTTTCGTCACTATCATCTTCCTTTCCTATCTTTACGCTAATGAAATTATTTTTCTTGTTATTTATTATAATAGCTACTTTCATTTTACTAGCTATTTCTGAAATATTAGTAGTAGGAGTAAAAACAGTTCCGTACTTAGGACTGGGCATTTTACCGAGAGAAGTTAAAAGTTTACCAAACTTAGAAGCAAGATTAGGCATTATAGTAGATTCACCAAATAAAATGTCGTAGGATTTAGCTAGACTCTTAATACTCTTCTTATTGTACTTATCAAATTCTGATTTTTTAATAGAAAGATCAAATATGTTAACTAGCTTAAAATCATCATCGACAAAAGCCAACAATTTGTTTTGCTTTGTAGGGTGAGGCAAATACAATATTCCATCAACAGTAGCAGGCTTAAAAGTTATTATTACATCTATAGATTGCTTAAAGTTTCTTTTATCACGCATAATAATCGATTTTAATTCTTGAACATACTTGATAAAATCTGATTTATCCATAAATCATATCTAAAAATAATATAAAAATATTAAAATATCTGAAATTTAACTTTTAAAGCGTATAAATATTTTCCACTAATTATAGCAATATGGAGGCGCTAATACTATTAAAATTAAAAAGCGAATCCAGTCCAATAGACATAATGAATGAGCTAATAAAAATAGATAATGTGCAAGAATGTATGTTTGTAGCGGGAGAATGGCCAGTTATTTTAAGAGTAAATGTAGAAAACATGGAAGAAATATCATCAATAGTTATAAACAAATTGAGTAAATACAATATACAAGATACAGATACTATATTAATATTGGAAAAGGTGAGTAAAAATGGAAAACGATGAGGAAAATGGAATAAAAGAAATAGAAGATCTGCCAGGAGTAGGGCCAACAATAGCATCTAAGCTTAGAAATGCTGGTTATTACGATATAATTGCACTAGCTACTGCTAATCCTGCAGACGTAGCTGAAGTAGCAGATATTGCAGAACCTACGGCAAGAAAAATAATAGCAGAAGCTAGAGAAGCAGCAAACATGAATTTTGTAAGCGGAAATGACTTTGAAAGCAGGATGGAAACTATCAAAAAAATAACGCTTTCCAGCGAAAAACTTAATAGGTTATTAGGAGGAGGAATAGAAACTCAATCATTAACAGAATTCTTTGGGGAATACGGCTCTGGAAAAACACAAGTAGCGTATCAGTTAGCCGTAAATGTGCAATTGCCACCGGAGAAGGGAGGAGTAGAAGGAAAAGCTGTATGGATAGATACTGAAGGCACATTCAGACCTGAAAGATTAAAGCAAATAGCAATGGCTCAAGGAATAGATCCAGAAAAATCGTTAGAAAACATAAAAGTAGGAAGAGCTTATTCAACAGATCATCAAATGCTTTTGATAGATAAGATACCTGATCTTATCAATCAAGATAAGAAAATAAAATTAATCATAATTGATAGCATGACCGCATTATTTAGAGCAGAATTTGTTGGAAGAAGCAATTTAGCAGATAGACAGCAGAAATTAAACGTATTATTACATCATCTCCAGAGAATTGCTGATAGATTCAATGTAGCAGTTTATTATACTAATCAAGTAATGGCAAGACCTGACGTATTGTTTGGAGATCCTACAGCAGCAATAGGTGGAAACATAATAGGACACATGGCAACATATAGAGTATATTTAAGAAAGAGTAAGAAAAACATAAGAATAGCAAGATTAGTAGATTCTCCAAACCTTCCTGAGCAAGAAGCTGCATTTCAAATAACACCGGAAGGCATAAAGGATGTAGAGGAAGATGAATGAAATCGAAAAGCAAATATATAATATTTTAGATCCTGAAATTCAGATACCAATCGGGAAGCTAGGAATGATAAAAAAAGTAGAAAAAACTGAAAACGAACTATACGTCGAAATAAAATTAACAGTTCCGAATTGCCCTCTTCAGGAAGAAATAAAAAAAGAAGTTGAAAAAATAGGTGCATTAAATAATTTACAAACTAAAATAAATTTTGATGTAATGACTAGAGAAGAGCTAGAATATGCCAAACAAATAGCTTATTCAGAAAAGAGAGGTTTACCCGAATCTATTAAAAGGCATGAGAAAAAGGATATTAAAAAGATAATTGGTATCTTTTCATCTAAAGGAGGAGTCGGAAAAAGCACAGTTTCTGCTCTTTTTTCAATCTTTCTGCAAAAAAATGGCTATAAAGTAGGAATATTAGATGGAGATATATCTGGACCTTCTATAGCAACTTTATTTGGAATTGAAGAAATGTGCAAAATAGAAAATAAAAAAATAATTCCGCAAGAAAAAAATGGAATAAAAATAGTCGGAAGAGACATAGTGATAGGAAAAGGAGTTGGAATTTGGAGAGGACCTATCGTTAGCAACTTGATAAAACAATTATATTCTGAAACTGATTGGGGCGCATTAGATTTTTTAATAGTTGATTTCCCGCCGGGAACAAGTGATATACCAATAACAGCAATGCAAAGCATACCCTTAGACGGAATTATATTAGTAACTACTCCATCTAAACTTGCCCTGGATCAATTAAGGGTATCTTTCTCTATGGCAAAGTCTTTTAATATACCGATATTAGGAATAATATCAAACATGGGAAGTTTAAATGGAGCGGAAGTTAATATTCCCTTTTTAGAGAATGTAGAAGAAAAAATTGAAAACCGTACTTGCGAAATTGATTTTTCTCCTATTTTAAGCAAACTAGTTAAATAACTAGTATTTACATTAATTTATGGATATAGTAAGAGATTACGATATAAGAGGAATATATCCCAAAGAAATAAATGAGGAAATAGCTTATAAAATCGGAAAAAAACTTGGAGACTTTTCTAAAAAAGATAAATTATATTTGAATTATGATAACAGATTAGGAAGTTTAAGAATTAGAGATCAAATTGAAAAAGGAATCAATGAAAAAGGAATTGATGTAATTGAAGGACCTTTGGGGCCACTGGCTGCAATAAGTCTTAAAAGTTTCCTAGAAAAAAGCTTAAGTGTATCAATAACAGCTTCACACAATCCTGCCGAATACACTGGCGTAATAATTTATGAAAATGGAAAAACGGTGAGACCTAATTTAGTAATCGAGGCAAAAGAAAGAAAGGCAAAGAAATTAGGAGAAATAAAATACGAAGAAATAAATGAAGAATATAAGAATTATTTGCTTTCTAACTTTGGATATCTAAAAGATGAAAAATTCAAGCTAATATTCGATTCTCTAGGAGGAGCAGCAACTTTTATAGGAAATAAAATATTCCAAAGTATTTGTAATACAATTCCTTTAAGAAAAGATTTCGATCCTCACTATTTTGGTCTGCCACCGGAACCAAATGAGAAAACATCTGAAAAATTAAGAGAAGAGGTAATTAAAGAAAGAGCAGATTTAGGAATAGAGGTGGATGCTGACGCAGATAGAGTGTTAATAGTAGATGAAACTGGCAATTTAATAAACATCGCAAGAATAGAAATACTGTTTTCTAAATTATTAAAATATAAAAAGTTGGTTGCTTCAATATCTTCTCCCAAAATATTCGAAAAATATTTTGAAGTCATTTATACACCAGTAGGAAGACCCTATATAGAAAACAAAATCGGAAAAGGATTACTCGGTTTTGAAGGTTCGGGTCACTTGTATTTTGGTGACTTTTATCCTTTCTCAGACGGAATCTTAGCAGGAATTATGCTAATAAAAGCAATTAAAAAAGCTAAAAATAAAAAACTAAGTGAGTTGCTTAAAAGTATTCCTAATATATTTTATTTTGAAGGCAAGATTCCTGTTTCATCAATGAAAGAAGCAAAAAAATCACTTGCAATTTTGGAAGAAAAGATGAAAGAATATGGAAAAATAAAGAAAATAGACGGAGTAAGGTTAGATATAAATGATTCTTTTATTTTATTCAGAAAATCTAATACGGAACCAGTAATAAGATATTATGTTAACTCTGAAAAAGAAGAAAACTTTGAAAAAATGCTTGAATTAGCAGAAAAATTAAGAAAAATAATATGAACGCATCTTCTTTACAAGAAGAAGAAAAAAATAAAAATATAGAAAATTCGGAAGCTATAACTAAAAAAATTGAACAAATAAATTCAAAGGATAAGCATATTTATATAAAAGCAAGAGTAGAAAAACTATTTGAATTAATACAAGGAAATAATTTCAAAATGAGAAAGATTATAGTTTCCGATAATACGGGAACTATTGCTGTAGTAATATGGAATGAAAAGTGCATTTCTTTAACAGAAAACTTATCTGAAGGAGATATTATAGCAGTTATTAATGGATATGCTAGAGAAAATCCATTATCTAAAAAAGTCGAGATTCATGTAGGAAAATTTTCTGACCTTATACTTGTTAAAAAAAGCAAAGAGAAAACAATAAGTGAGATGGAGGAAGGACTAAACTTAGTAGATGGTTACATAACATTTGTGTTTAGGGGAGAACATACTATAAAAAAATGCGCTATATGTAAAAAGAAAGTAAATGATAGCTGTGAAATACATGGAAATAAAGCAATAGAAAAGCATCTAATTATAAAGCTAATAATAAATGATGGATTAAACAGCATCAAAGTTGCTGCATTCGATGGAATAGCAGAGAAATTGCTTTCATTAAGGAAAGGGAACAGCATTGATGAAAGCATATTAAATTTGAATAAAGATATAATCGAGATAGAAGCACAATTAATTAAAAATAAGGATAAGTATAGACTAAAGAACTTTTCTTTGTTAGATGAAAAATCTGCAAATTATTATCTAGAAGAAATTAAACACGAGCTTGAAAAAGCGGCTTAGAAATCGAAGTAGTTTTTAATAAATAATAATTTTCTTATTAATACTCTAAGGAACGCACTGGTAATTATTACCGTTTGGAAGAGTACATGCAACTCCACCTACCCCTGATACGCATGCTTCAGAACCATTGGCTAAAGTGAAAGTACATGCGCCGTAAGCATTAGGATCATAACAATGTAATACAGTGGTACTTGAATTAGAATAAGTAGTAGTACAGAAATTGGAATTCACTACAGAACCTTCATTTGGCGAGCCGTCCAAAGCTGCGCAGTCAGAACTGCACGTTTGAACAAAAGCTGAGAATGACGCTGGTTTAGCTGCTCCTAAACCTTTAAATCCTCCTAATACAAAAACTACCAACAATACTAGTATAAGTACTCCAATTGCTATTAAAATTATTGTGTTAATAGGAAGTCCCTGAGAAAGCAACGAATTGTTCTTCTTCATACTGTAGTTATTTTTTATAGTATTTAAAAATTTCATTGTTAATTTCTCCGTTTTTCTCATATTGTGTTTATTTGTTTTAGAAATTTAAAATTTTACAATAAAAATCTATCCATAAATATGCAAAGAATCTAAATCTTCTTTTTGACTAGAATTTTCCTTATATTTACTGATCAATTTGTGTATTTTATAAAGCCTTCTTTTATAATCTTTTATAAGTTCTTCAGTATCTATTTCTCCCAATAATGGTTGGAGAGATTTAAGAAGGTTAGCTGCTGCAATTCCGTCTGGCATTTCTATATGCGCCTCAGTTAAAACGACTAATGTTGGTATTTTATCATTAGCCAATGCTAATAGCAAATTAGCTGAACTTCCGACTATTATTCCTTCTTCTAGACTTTTCATTCCCGTAGTATCGAAATTGATATCTCCCTCCTTAACATAAAATACGTTTGATTGGTTAGATTTTACATCAATAGGCATAGACTCTAGTAAAATTACTCCAGCAAACTTACTCTCCTTATACCATGAAATTAAATGCTTAATTAGTTCCTCAGTAGCAGGAATAAAGGAAGATAAAATAATTGAATTTTTGGCGGAAAATAAGGAAATAGGGAACTTAATTTTTCCATCGTTTATAATCGCAATCGGAGAATTTTCTGTGTAAACATAACCACATTCTTTTATTGCAGATTTATCTATTGCATAAGCCAAAGCAAGTTCATTTACATGACCAGCAGCAGGAAAAGCCAAAACTAGCAATTTGCCCTCTGTTTTTTCATTACAAAAAATCTTTACCATAAGAAATATACTCAATAAAGATATAAATTAAAATCCAACGTATATTAAAATAGTCATACCTACTGAAAGAAAGAAAGTAAGTGCCCAAACAGCCTTATTCCATCGAAAAACTTTCCAGCCGTCTAGTCCTACAACTCCTCCTAAAGGAATCAAATTAAATGCTGAAAGATAAAAATTTATAAATGCTCCTTCTAAAGATAATTTAAGTAAAAAGGAACTCTTAATTAAAGGATAAACGAAAAATAGAAGTAAAATAAAAATAAAACCGAAAACTATATTAGATAAAGGTCCATATAAAGAAATTTTACCGTATTTTTCTGTGAAATCTTTATCTAAAAACCATCTAGACCTAGGAGTAAAAACTGTTGCCCCAGGCAATGCAAAAATAATGCGTAGGATAAATGCGGTGAACACAGTTAAAATGAGCCCTTGGTACCAAGCAACAAAGTGTGCTGGATAATCATAACTTATTGCTTTAAACTTATGCATTAATTCATGTATTATAAACCCTAAGCCAACAGAAATAGCAGATATAATAAAATATTCTATAAAATTATAGCTTAGAATGTTTCTATCGAATAGAAAAGAAAATGCAAAGGTCAAGGCAAGCCAAGCTATAAATATATCGAATATTTCTTTTTTAGTAAACGAGGCGAAAAAGTAATCTAATTCTAATCGTAAAAGTTCAAGTCTTGATAGCTTTCTCCTTTCCATATTCCTTTTTCTTTACATTGCTTATAAAGACTAAATAACTCCTCTATGCTTAGATAAAATACCTTCTCGTTAGAAAGATCAATTCCTTTAATTTTATCCCTTATTTCTTCTTTTGTAAGCTTAAGTATTTCTCTTGAATCCATTAATGAAGAATAAACATTTTTCTTCTTATGAAAAAATAATATTTTGCAAAAAGAAAGAAAAGAACGGTCTATTTCTATAGGCTTAGGTTTAAGATATAATAAGGAAGAGTCTACTGAAGGAACTGGCCTAAAATTCATTTTACTTACGTCCATTAGTTTCTTAACTTCACAAGCATATTGAACTAAAATGGTAAGCATGGAATATTCTCTTGCTCCTGGAAAAGCAAGTATTCTATCGGCCAACTCCTTTTGATACATTAAAATTGCAATAGCATTTTCTCTGTTCAAATAAAAAATTATTTTTTGAGTAAGAGGAGAAGCGATAGAATATGGAAGATTTGAAATTATTTTATTAACTTTTGGAAATTCAATTTTTAAGGCGTCATCATTTATTATTTCTACGTTTTTATAATTCTTTAATTTTTGAATTGACACATCTGCAAGCTCTTTATCTATTTCTATAGCATATACTTTCTTTGCTTTCTTTGCAATAAGCTCTGTTAATCTACCATCGCCACTCCCTATTTCCATAACTACATCATTAGGAGTCAAATCTGCAAAATCTATGATCTTGTTCATTACGAACTTATTTACAAGAAACACTTGAGAAGTATTCATGCAACTAGCTTGATAACTTGTAAATGCTTAAGCTTTTCTTCTTTTCCTATCTTCATCTTAGTCTTACAATCTATCCCTAATTTCAAGTTAGATGCTATATCTGAATGAATTTTTAGCGCTAAATCATAAAGAGTAGAATCTGGATCCATAACATATGCATCTGGTAATACATTACCATTAGAATCAGTTAGTTTATTTTCATCTTCTACAGGAAATACAACTTTGCCGTGATATACTTCTATAACTGTTTTGTTCATTAGATTTGATAAACAATCTCCATATTTTTTAAGAAATTGAGATCCTAACTCTATTGCATTAAGTTGCTGAGAAGACAATTTCTTTAAAATTTTAATATTATTTTCTTTATCTATAGAAATATAGCCCTTACTTTCAGCTTCCCTCAACATTAACATAATTTCTGCTGAACAGATTACGCTTTCATACCCCAGCGCTTTGACCCTTTTGGCTATTTCTTCTGGATCTTTGACTAAATCACTTTTATTAATAGCAATAACAATCTTCTTATAATGAGAAAGAATATATTCAGCTAGCAAATTAGCTGAATTTTCATCTAACTTTTTTATGTCCAAATCTTTAATTGCTTGCTTTATTTGTTCTTTAGATATTTGAATACCGCTTAATTGCTTCGAGATTCCTTCTTCTAATCCTTCTCTTAAATTACTTCTTAATATTATAGATTTAAGCCATTCTGTTAATTCATTTTTTACTAATTCTACATCTTTCAATGGATCGTATCCTTCAGTAGGATTTCCATTTTCATCTGTTCTACCTGAAGCATCAATAACTTCTATCATTATGTTTGCTGATGCTGCATCAGTTAAAAACTTATTACCCAGGCCTCTTCCTTGCGCAGCTCCTTTTATTAAGCCAGCCACATCTATTATTTCTACAGGAACATATCTAATTCCATCTTTACAAGGAGCGTTTTTGGGATTACACTTAACTCCAAACTCTTTTTCAGGACAAGGTACTGTTACGTATCCGACTCCGAAATTTGGAGAAATGGTCGTAAATGGTCTATCTGCTATTTCAACTTCTTTTAAAGTCAACGCTTTAAATAGCGTACTTTTTCCAACATTAGTCTTACCAAATATCGCAACCTTCATAATTTTAGTATTTTTTTGGTTTTTTCTAAGGCTTCTTTATAATCAGAAGGTAACTTATCTAATATTTCTTCTATCTTAATAATGCTTTCTAAAGATAGCTTATTATATAATAAATCGCCCTCCAAAAAATCTTTTCCGAATTGAGCGTCAACACTAATAGCAACTTCCATTCCTTTTGAAGCAAAATCTATACTTTTCTTATTGTCTTGTATATCTTCAATTGTTCCAACTATTCTTCCATTTTCATGTATCAAAGTATAATTCTTTTTTATAATTCCATTTAATACCCTGACACCAAAAATTGCGGGCTTTGACTTTCTAAATATAAAACCTTCTAAAACTTTAATCTCTCCTGGAAAAGTGAAAGAATTCATTAAAGCTTTTATTTCATTCTTTTCTCTTTCTTCTAAAAATTTGTCTAAATCTTCTACTATTTTATAGATAGATTTCCCTTCTATTATATAGCAACCCTTATCTAACGCGTATTTATATATTTCTTTATCTACGTCGACATTAAATGCAATAATTATTTTAGAGCCTAAAGCAGCCAAAACGTCCTCCTTAGAAGGAGGACCTATTTTTTCTTTTGCTATACTTATGTTTCTCGATTCTAAAAGTCTTCTTAATGCTTCGATGCTCCCTACAGTATCTGCATTAATGCAAACTCCATTATTATCATATTTAGGCAAACTTATGTTTAACACCTCCTCTTTCAATTTACTTGAAGAAGAGACTCCAAAGGTACCGGGAGTAGGAGAATACTTTCTAAATGAAATTCTTGCAACGGCGTTAGCTTCTATCTCTTCTACACTTTGGAATTTACCGAAATGCTCTCGTGTTTCTGAAAGAGGTTCTAATCTAAATATAGATTTAATACTATCTTCAACAATCTTTCCCTCGCTTACAAAGCTCATTTTGTCTCCAACCTTTACAACTCCAGAATATATTATAGAATCAGTAACTATTCCGATTCCTTTTTCGTTTCTATTTTCTAGAAAGAAGATTCTATTATCATTAGGTCTTTCATTAAGTTTATACTTCTGAATTAATCCTATCATTAATACAAGTAAATCAGCAATTCCAACTTTATCTTTTGAAGAAACTGGAACTATTGCAACAGTCTTAGAAAAGTCAGAAATTTGATAATATAAATCAGATTTAAAACCTAGTTCAGAAATTTCTCCTTCTATTTGATAAAGTCTTGAATAAAAGTAATTTTGAAACTTTTGTGATTGATTTTCAATAAATTCCTTAAAATCAGATGATTTTACATTTATATAACCTGGAATTGTATCTATTTTAGTCAAAGCAATAATAAAAGGAGTTTTATACTTTCTTAATACATTCAAGGATTCTTTTGTTTGAGCCTGCAATCCTTCATTTATATCTATTACCAATATCGTAAGATCTGCAACAGAAGCACCTTTTTCTCTGAGTGTAATAAAAGACTCATGACCAGGAGAATCTATAAAAATTAGAGAATTTAATTTGACTTTTATATTCATTTTTTCGATCAAATCCTTCGCGATCTGATTAATCTTTTCTATAGGTATTTCAGTTGCACCTATTCCTTGAGTCAGTCCTCCAGATTCCTTATAAGCAAAAAGTGTCTGTCTTATGGCGTCCAGAATAGAGGTTTTACCAGCATCTGCATGACCCAGAAGAACGCATACTGCGCTTTCCATATTATTTAAATTTAAGAGATATATACATATAAGATAATAGAAATATGAAAAGTAAGGATACAACCAAAAAATCTTCAAATAAAGAAAATTTAGAACAAAAAGTTATCAAATTAGTGAAAGAAGATCAAGAAATTTTAAGATACATCGAAGAGATAGATCCGGATGCGATGAGAATATTTGAATATTTAGTAAAGAATGGGAAAGTTTTAGAAAGTAAAATAGTGTCTGATCTAAAGTATGAAAAAGCTAACTACTTGAGAAAAATACTGTATAAAATGTATGAAAAAAACATAGTAGGTTACAAAGAAAGGAAGAAAGGAAAGATATTAGAATATATATGGTTTGCAAATTTAAATTATCTTTTAGAAGTAATGATAAAGAAAGTTAAAGAAGAAATATTTAAAATCGAAAGAGAAATAGATTTAGAAAAAATAGACAATTATTATAGATGCCCGCAATGTCTAAGAACATATAATGAAAGCACTGCTTTGGAAAATAATTTTTTGTGTATTTATTGTAACATACCCCTAAAATATATAGATTCGAAAGAAATAATGAACGAAAGGGAAAGAATCTTAGAGCAGCTTAATAAAAGACAAAAGGAACTATTAGAATTTAAGAAAAAGATAACGTTTTAATTTATAGAATTTATAGTGCAGTCTTTGTTAAGTAAAATATAGTGAGTTGTATTACAAACATTTGTGTTTGAATAAGCACACGAAAAGCCAAAACTTATGTTTTTAGAAATGCAAGTACCGTACGTTAAATTTTCAATGTGATCATGACAATAAGCAGAACAAAAAGCGCTTGAAATACTTCTTTCTCTCACCGATGGGCTTAAATAAAGTATTACTGTTGCAGCGAGCAGCAATAAAAATATAAATATGGCTAACCTAGTGTAATTCATTGTATCTTCTTTTAATTATTAAATAAGAGTTTGAATAATCTATTATTTTATAACCTTTATTAAATACTTCTTCTCTTATCTTATCTGCTTCTTCTAATAAACCTGCTTTCTTATGTTGATAACGTTTTTCAGCAAGTGCTTTAATTTCTTCAGGAATTGCATATTCATCCAAAATTCCTAGAACCTTATTAAAGTGAGAAATCAATTGAAAGTGTTTTTGCTTTATATTTCTAGGAATCCTACCTTTAAAAATATAATCGTTAAGAACATCAATATATTTAGAAAAGATCTGAAGTGCTTTGTGGGTATCTAAATCATCTTTTAGTGCATTATTGAAAGCCAAGGCGTAATCTTCCAAATAATCCTCCTCATTTGTTTCTTCAAGCAAAGGTATTGTTTTTAAAGTAATATCAAATCTTTCTAAAGTTGTTGCATATTTTTCTAATTTCTCGAATGTAAAATTAAGCTTATTTCTATAGTGATGATCTATGATCATAAGTCTAAAAGCAATAGGATCAAAGCCTTTATTCTTAAGGTCTCTTAAAGTTAAATAGTTACCTTCACTTTTAGACATCTTTTTATTGTTTATGAGAAGATGTTCTACGTGAAACCAATAATTAACAAATTTTTCTGAGTTTGCTGCTTCTGATTGAGCTATCTCGTTGGTATGATGAGGAAATATCAAATCAACTCCTCCTGCATGAATATCAAAATGATTACCTAAATATTTAGTACTCATAGCTGAACATTCTATATGCCAGCCTGGAAAGCCTACTCCCCAAGGCGAATCCCATTCCATTTGCCTTTTTTTATCTTTTGGAGAAAATTTCCATAGAGCAAAGTCATTTATATTTCTCTTTTCTGGGTTAAACTCTACCCTCGCTCCTGGTAAAGCTCCGCTCAGAGCCTTCTCTCTTTCCTTTCCTAGCAATTCTCCATAAGAAGGAAATTTAGAAGTATCATAATATATTCCATCTCCTATTCTGTATGTAAAACCTTTCTCTTCTAACTTCCTTATCATATCTATCATTTCTTTTATGTGGTCAGTTGCTTTACAAATTATTTGAGGATAAATTATATTAAGCTCTTTTATATCCTCTAAGAAATATTGAGTATACATCTTAGCAAGATCCCATGCTGACATTCTTGCCTTTTCTGCACTTCTTTCAATCTTATCTTCTCCTGTATCAGCATCTGAAGTTAGGTGACCTACATCGGTTATATTCATAACATGTTTGACATCATAACCTTCCAAAAGCAATGCTCTCTTTAACAAATCAACATTTGTAAAGTATCTTAAATTACCTATATGAGCAAAATCATAAACAGTAGGACCGCAAGAATATAGTCTAACTTCTTTACTATTAATAGGAACAAATTCTTCTACTCTTCTACTTAAAGTATTGAATAATCTCATATATATTGAAATTAATAGCATAATTAAATATCTTAAAGCCCTGTGGTGTAGCGGTCAAGCACGTCGGGCTCTGGACCCGAAAACCCCGGTTCAAATCCGGGCAGGGCTATCTTATTAAATTTGAAATTGAATTTGATATAGTTAAAAACTAAGAACAAAATCTAATTCTAAATTCATTTTCTTCATTGAAGTTAAATAAGATTAAATTTGGGCCCGCCGGGATTTGAATTCCTGTCTTAAAAAAGAACCCAGGTCAAGCGGTTTCTACCGGCATTCGAAGCCGCTTATCCTATCCGCTAGACGACGGGCCCATGAAATATTAACTTATATTTAAATGTTAATTATTTTACCTTCTTGGCCTACATTGATTATACGAGAATTATAAAGAACATCTTCTAAACCAAATGTCTCATGAATATGACCGCAAATACAGATTTCAGGTTTATGCTTTTTAATGGAAGCCCTAACCGAAGTACTTCCTACATGAAAACCTATATCATCTAACTTAGTATTATAAGGAGGAGTATGAGACACCAAAATAAGTCTTCGTGAACCATGCTTTTTAGCAATATATATCTGTTTTTCTAATTGAGCGTATATTTCTTCTTCCGATAAATAATTAGGACCAATGTTCGAAAATCCTACTCCCACTATTCCTACATCCCCAATTATTAAAGGATATTTGTGTAAATTATAGAAATTATATTTAGAACAAACAAAATCGATCATTTCAAATGTATCGTGATTACCTGGAATAATTGCAACCTTTAAACCTGCTTCCTTGAATGGATAAAGCAATCTGCTTAATCCGTCACCAAAAATTGTTAAATCTCCGGCTATAATAACTAAATCTACATTTTCATTCTTTGCTTTTTGAACTAATTTTTTAACAAGAGATTTATTTGCATGTAAGTCGGATGCTGCTAAAATCTTCATAATAGTTTATTATTTTCCTCGTTTATATTTTGAACACAATAATTATAAATATTTTCTCCTATCACAGGACCTAATATTTCTTTTATTCTTCCGATTCCTGCTGATTTAATGTCTGATTTAGTCTTAATTCCCGCTTTAAATAGTTTTCTAGCTCTAACGCGCCCTATCTGCGGAATAGATACTAAGTTAAGTAATTCACTTTTTACTCCTTCTTGTATTCTAATCTGCATTTCGCGTAAAAATTTACTTTTTATTTTCATAGACAAGGCTAATCTATACATTGAATAAGACAACCAATTAGCAAATCCATTAACTATTTGATAAAGAATTCCGGGTTGGATACCATAAACCTCTTCTATTTCGGCCTCGCTTTTTTCGTTTATCCAATCGTACAGAACGTGAGCTAAATATATCGCATTATAATAGCTTTCATCATCTATGTAAAAATCAAATATTTGCTGATTTAAATCTAAATGCAAATATTCGATTTCTTCTTCTATTTTTTCAATCCATTTAGGAGTAATTTGCAATGGAACTTCAGAAGCACACATAAGTGCATGTAAATATGAAAATTCATCTTCGGACATTTGTGAAAGATAATATTTGTATTTTATAGCAGTTATAGGATCTATATATAATTCACTTACTAATTTGCCGAAAGGAGTAGCTGAAAGCTTATTTTCTCCAATTATAAAGCTATATCTTTTTAAAAATTCTATTGCTTGCGATATTTGGAATTTATTTAATTCAGAGTATAATTTACTAAAAAACTCTTCAATTTCTTTTTGATTATTTGCTAAGTTCATTGAAATAAGAGCCAGAGTATATACTCTTATATTTTTTTCATTTGAAAATTTTGATTTTATTGGTTCTAGCTCTGGATTTAAATAAGTATTCTTTATTATTTCTGTATCACGTTCATTTCTTGATATGAATATTACTGTTCCTTCTTTGTCATACTTAGGCCTACCCGCTCTACCTGCCATCTGCTCAACTTCATAAACAGGCAAAAGACTAGTAGAAAAATATCCTCTACGATAAATAGAAGATATTACAACGGTGTTGGCAGGCAAATTAACTCCCATCGCTAGCGTAGGAGTTGCTGCAATAGCTTTTATTAACCCCTCTTTAAATTTTTCTTCTATTAATTTTCTTTGCTCATTAAGTAAACCAGCATGATGAAAAGCAACTCCATTTCTTACTACTTTAGCTAATTTTTCAAAAGACTTAGTTGGAATATCTAATGCGCTAAATAATTTTTCTGATAAGGATATAAGCTCATTCTGATTCTCCTTCGCCCATCTATTCACTAAAATGCTAATTTTTTCAGCGTAGGATTCTGCTAAATTACGCGTTGGAGAAAACAAAATAAATTGTTTTCTATTTGAAACTAAATAATTTACAACGTTCAATATTTGATCTCCTATATCTAAAATCTCTTCTTCCGTATCTTCAAAAATAAGTCTATCGTATAATGCAATTTTTTTAATTAATTTCACAGGTCTAAAATCGCTATAAGCCAGTTCTGCCTTTAACCAATTACTTAAGTCTTCAGGATTACCTATTGTAGCACTAAGATAGATTTTTTGAGCTTTAGGATAAAGATAATTAATTAAAGCAATAAGGAACTCAAGAGTGGGCCCTCTTTCTTCATCATTTATTAAATGAACTTCATCAAATACTATAGCACCTAAATTTTCTAATATATCAACACTCTTCCTAAGTAAACTATCTAATTTTTCGATAGAAAGAAAAACTACTTCTTTATATTTTAAGTAAGCATCGTCCTGAGTTAAATCTCCTGTGCTTATTCCTATATTTTTAATACCAAATCTTTTAAAATCCTCGTATTTTTCTGAAGTAAGTGCTCTTAGAGGAGATACATATATAGCTCTTTTTCCTTTACTTATCGCTTTCAACATTGCCAGCTCCCCTATTAATGTTTTTCCTGAAGCAGTAGGTGCAACAGCTAATACATTTTTATCTTTTAAAACCAAATCAATTGCTATTTTTTGAATAGGAGTAAATTCCTTTACATTTAAAAGTTTCAAAATGTCTTCCATTTATTAATCTTTAATATAAAAAAGTTTAAATTTTTTATGAGAAAAGATATTTCTTTACTTATTCTTGGGTGGGAGTTTCCACCTAATAATGTTGGTGGATTAGGAACTCACACTTACAATCTTGTTAAAAGCTTAGTTAAAAAAGGAATTAAGGTCAATTTAGCACTACCTAAGGGTGAAAAGGAAATTATTGAAGGAGTAAATTACATAGAATTGCCTAAATTAAGTGTAAAATATGGTTCAAAATTAAACTTTTCTAATAACTCTAATAACATTATAGAACAAGTAGAAAACTATAAGAAAGCAATGAAAATTGTAAAAGATTATAATTTTGACTTAATTCACTCATTGGATTGGCTAACTTCTGATGCAGGTGTTTATCTTAAGCAATTAACAAATAAAAAACTATTAGTTGCAATGCACAGTCTCGAATACGATAGAACAGGAGGTCATCCCTGGAAGTATATTGAAGATAAAGAAAGATATGTAACGGAAAAGGCGGACATAGTAGTGGCTGTAAGTGAACGCACTAAAGAAGAAATAGTAAAGTTTTATAACATAAATCCTAATAAAATAAGAGTAATATACAACGGAATAAATGTAAACCAATTTAAAACTGATAAAAAGAAAAAATTTGTACTTTATGTAGGAAGACTTACTCCTCAAAAAGGAGTTGATCATTTAATAAGAGCATTCAAGATAGCTACAAAATTTACTAACGATACTTATTTAATTATTGCAGGAGACGGCCCTGATAGAGATTACCTTTTGAATTTAACTATTTCATTAAATCTGCAAGATAAAGTAATCTTTTTAGGAAGAGTTAGTGATGAAGAACTTGTAGATCTTTATGCAAAAGCAAGTGTATTTGTAATGCCATCAGTATCAGAACCGTTTGGAATAACTGCACTGGAAGCAGCTGCATCTAAGACTCCTACTATAATATCTAAACAATCTGGAGTAAAAGAAGTATTAGATTCTGCCATAACGGTAGATTTTTGGGATGAATATGCTTTAGCTGATTATATTCATGGCTTACTGTGTTATCCCTATGTAAAAGAAGAATTAGGAGAAGCTTTATATAGAAAAGTAACAACTCTTTCTTGGGATGCCGTAGCTGATAGATATATAGAAGTTTATAATGAATTACTTCAATAAAATTTAATTTATGAAATTTGACGAAGATAGGCTTAAAAAGCTTGAAGAAATTAAAAAATTGGGCTTAGATCCATTTGGACATAAATTTGAAGCCTTAGACAATTCCTACATTTTAAACCATTTTGAAGAGTTAAAAGATAAAGAAATAAGAGCAAAAGGCAGAATAATGAGCATAAGAGATCACGGAGAAATAATATTTATAGATATAAAGGATGATACTGGAACGTTGCAACTCTACATTCATAAAAATAAGTTGGATGAAATAAGCTTAAAGCTATTAAATTTAATAGAAAGGGGAGACATAATAGGAGCAATAGGAAAAGTTGAGCTAACTAAAAGAGGAACTAAATCTCTTTCTCCTACTCATATAGAAATACTGAGCAAATGTTTACTGCCTTTTCCATCTACCTGGTTTGGAATACAGGATATTGAAACGAGGTATAGAAAAAGATATCTCGATTTCATATTCAATGATGAAGCAAAAGAAAAAATTAAGATTGCATCAAAAATAGTAAAAATAATACGAGAAATATTAGATGAGGAAGGATATATAGAAGTAGTAACTCCTATATTGCAAGAAGTATATGGAGGAGCCAATGCTTTACCTTTCAAAACACATTATAATGCATTAGATCAAGACTACTTTTTAAGAATTTCACCAGAGCTATATCTTAAAAGACTATTAGTAGGAGGATTTGAAAAGATCTACGAATTTGCAAAAAACTTTAGAAATGAAGGAATAGATACTAAGCACAATCCAGAATTTACAGGATTTGAACTTTACAAAGCATATGGAGATTTAGAAGATATGAAAGAAATAACTAAAAAAATATTCCAAACAGTTTCTAAAAAGCTATACAATTCGTACAAAATAAACTATATTGACCAACAAATCGACCTATCTAATTTCAAAGAAGAAACAATGGAAAACTTAGTAAAGAAATACACTGGAAAAGATAATGAAGAAGAAATAATAAAAGAGGGAGAAAAAATAACTAATAAAAAGTTAAGCTACGGAGAGGCTTTAAATGCAATATTTGAAGAAAAAATAGAAAAAACGCTTATACAACCTACTTTTGTTACGAAATATCCTGTAGAAATATCTCCTTTAACTAAAGTTTACCCTGATGATAAAAGATTTGTACAAAGATTTGAATTATACATTGCTGGAATGGAATTTGCAAATGCATATACAGAACTTAATGATCCTCTAGAACAAATTGAAAGATTTAAAGAAGAAGAAAAGAAAAGAAACAAAGGAGAACTAGAAAGCATGCCAAATGATGAAGACTTTATAGAGGCTTTAGGCTATGGTATGCCTCCTACAGGTGGCTTAGGAATAGGGATGGAAAGATTATTTATGCTATTTACAAATTCTAAGTCCATTAGGGATGTGATAGCGTTTCCTCAACTAAGAAGCAAGAATGAATAAAATATCCCCAGGGCAGGACTCGAACCTGCAACTTGCCGGTATCGGCTGAAACGTATCATAGCACTAAACAGCCCTCCACTATCTACAGCCGGCCACTCTACCAGTTGAGTTACCTGGGGATAATATAAATTAAAATAAAATAATAAATAAAATTAAAAATTTTTTAGCTTAAAGATTCCTTCAAAGCGCTTTCTATAGTCTGAGAAGAAACTTTTTCTATTAATTTAGAAAGTACTGCAGGTAATCTGTCCTGTAATTTCTTATAATCATCTTCGCACATACTAGTCTCGTAAATATTCATTCTTTGTCCAAATTTAAGGCCTATTTCTAAAGTAACTGATCTTGTATCTACATCACACATGTCCCTTCCGCAAATAGGACATGTACGAGTAGCTATTCTTTGCTTACATACATCACATATAGTAACTGTTACCTTTGCCATATTTTAATGATTAATTTGTATTTATAAACATGATGGAACAAATAAGCTACTACATATTTTTGATAACAGGTATACTTTTAGTCGGTTTCTTAGGAGAAGCGCTTTCTAAAAAAATAAGAGTTCCATACTATCTTTGGTTACTTATCCTAGGAATAATAATAGGAGAAATAAATATATTGCCCAGATCTCAATATCAAAATTATAATTTATTCATAGCAGAAATAGTTGCTACATTAGTATTTTATAACGCTGGATTAAAAATTAACATTAAAAAAGATTTTAAAGATGGTAAAGCAATATTAATTTCAATTTTAGAATATGCAATAACTTCATTCCTGTTATTTTCAATATTCTACTTAGTAAGATTAGGTATTTATAATTCATTAGCTTTAGCACTAGTACTTTCTAGCGGAGGAATAAATGGAGCAGAACTGCTTTACAATGAACTAATTAATAACAAATCAAAAATAAAGAACTCTCTTATGACTAAAGAAATAATTGCTGAATCAATTTCAATAATATTGGTAATTGGTATACTAGAAGCTAAAGTACAAAATTTCAATAGCATATATTTAGCTACTGAAACAACTATTTCTGCATTCTCAATAGCAATATTAATTAGTTTAATAGCAGGAATACTTTGGATTAAACTAAATAGTTTACTACGAAAAAAAGGTCTGAGATTTACCTATGCCTTAAGTTTAGCTGTAGTATTTCTCATATATGAATTTACAGATTATATAGGAGGAGCAGGACCCATAGCAGTTTTTTCCTTTGGAATAGTAGAATCTAATGCAGAAGAAATTTATGAAGCAATAGGATTAAGAAGTCAAAATCCTGAACTTGGAAAAATGTATAAAGAAATAAACGATCTATTAACTTTTTTCGCGGTATCGTTTTTCTTTGTTTACGCGGGCTCAATCTTTATTTTTAATATTGAAGAATTTTTAATTGCATTAATAGCTTCTATAGAAATAATAATATTGAGTTTAATAGTAGGAAATTTATACAAAGGAAGAGATGTAGGTTATTATTCCGCAAGGGGGTTAGTTCCAGCGATATTATCAGCAATATTATCAATATACTTTTCAACTTCTATCTTTATTTTTATAACCTTTGTAGCAATAATAATAACGAACATTTCTACAAGTTTATTGAGTGGAAAAATAGATAAACTAGCACGATAAGTTAGATCTAAGAATTTAATACTTAGGTTCTTATGGAGGAGGAGTAGGGATTATAGTAAGATTAGGATAATTATTAGAGAAAGTAGGAGGATTTCTCTGAGGGGGTGTTATAAATAAATAATTATAAGAATTATTTGAAGCTATCTCAATGAAAGGAATTTTAGTATTGTAGATATATAGGAACAATTGTCCTTCTCCATTAGATACATAAGAATTTAATCCGTTACAAGTTATTGGGAAACATGTAAGTGATTTAAGGAAAGGACTCAGATAATTACAAAAATTAATTAAACTATTAGTTAAATTTAGAGAAGGACCTTTGCTTGTATAGTTCTCAAAATAAACGCCATTCTCAACCACAAATTTAAGCGATAAAGAACCGTAACACAACAAATACTTCTCAAAATATTTAGATGAATAGTTAAGCAAACAGCTTTCCCCTAAATCGTATGTCTGAAAAACTATTGAGGAGGAATTTTGAAAATTTAGCGAAGTGAAATACTGAGGAGAGGAACAAGAAGTTTGAAGCGCAGAAACAATTTCAGAAAAATATGCATATTGTGAAGTAGGTCTTATTATGAGTGCTAAGAAGGTTGCTACTATAACTAAGAGTATTCCTGTGAATATCGCAATTATTATACCTTCTTGCAAAATATTAGATTTCATATTAAGTAAGTATAACAATTATAAATCCCTGCATTAAAGTGACACTCTTGGTACTGGAATTCTGCTGGAGAGCCATGCATAAATGCAAAAGGTTGATAACAACTCGAATTAACACAATTGTTTTCTATAGATATAAAAGATTTAGATAAACTAGCACACTGCAAAGAAGTTATATATTGAAATGCATAATTGCTTGAATCACTCATGTATATTTTATTTCTTAAAAAGGATAGACAATTGAAAGCTAACGTTTGATTTACTTGAGATAAGGATTCTGAATTAAAAAAACTCAAGGCTCCTTTCGAACCTTTTATAGCATGAACGGACAAATTAAATGAATAATTTGGGAAATAAGCGGAACTTGAATTTATAATTAGATATCCCATCCATACTGGTATAGAATTAGTTATCAAAGATAAGTTATTAGGAGAATAGGGCCAAATATTATTTGAAAGACTCCCTATACATACTGCGAAATTATTTAAGAGAGAATTTGGATCAGAAGGATAACTCATAATGCCCACTCTCGATAAATAATCTAAATAAGTTAAGCAACTAGAATTAACGTATATTTGAATCATGAATTTGTTATAAGGTAAAGATGGAGAAACCCCCGGAGAAATTATTACTTCACCAGTCTTTTGAGAAAGCATTAAAAAGTTAACATAAGATTGAACTTGAGAGAGAGAATTAGTTATTGGAGCTATACCAAAAAAGTATATTAAAAAAATAATTATAGCTACAGGCGCTAATAAAATAAGTGCGATCATCCAGGATAAATATTCCTCACTTGCTCTCATTAAAGATTTAAAGCTTTTAAAATTTAAAAGAACACAAATTAAATCTCAACTCTTAGCACGCAATTTTTTAATCAGACATTTCTTAGAACATACAGAGAAATAAGTACCATCATTTCTAACATACATAATTCCTCTACCTACCTTTATTTCTTTGCCACAATTATCGCATTTCATATTTTAGCCTCTAGTTCAGTATCTGTAAGTAATAATAAATCTCCAATCCTTACCGGCCCGAGCACATTACGTGTAATAATTCTGTCTTTATCGGGGCCTTCTAATACTTTACATCTAACCTGAGTTATTTCTCCTGAATCACCTAACCTCCTAACTAAATCAACAACTTCTGCTAAATAGCCTTCCATCTTAATCCTTTATTTTGGCTATAATTTCTTTTAATGTATGATCTTCGTCCTTTGCATCTATAACTGCTACTGCAGAAGCAGCTACACTTAATCCTGCAGATTTTCCTAATTGTAATTTGCTACTGACCTTAAGCAAAGGTACCTTTTTATCTCTACACAGCATAGGTAAATGACTGACTATTTCGGGTGGGTTTACATCACCAGCGAATATAACTAACTGAGCTTGCCCTTTCTCTACAATCTTCGTAACTTCATTTATGCCACGCTTAAGTTTACCGCCTTTGCTTACTACTCGCTCTAAAAAGGAGTAAACTTGTTTTTCTAATGCTTCATCGGCTTCCATAAGATTATTCTTTATACTTATTATATATATAAGCTTTGTATTTTACTAAAAATTATAGCATGATATTAATAGTTGCTGAAAAATCGACTGCTGCAGAAACAATAGCTAAAGAAATAGGAGAAGAAAGAAAGGAAATTAAAGACGGAAATATAAGGTACTGGAAAATAAAATTCAAAGGAGAGGAAGCAATTGTATTTCCATTAAAAGGTCATATTGTAGATGTAGATTTTGGAGATGATTTTAAAAATTGGGATGAAGAAACAATAAAAAATTTATATAAAGCAGAAATAGTATACTACGAAAAAGAAAAAGAAATTATCAATAAATTAAGAGAGATAGGAAAGAACGCCGATCTTCTTATAATTGCAACAGATTATGATTCAGAGGGGGAGTCTATAGGATTAGAAGCGGCACAAATAGTAAAAGCAGTAAATCCACAAATAAAAGTAAAAAGAGCTCTATTTTCTGCCTTAACAAAGAAAGAGCTAAATGAAGCATTTTCAAATCTTACAGAAATAAACGAAAACTTAGCAAACAGTGCAAATGCAAGAAGAGAAATAGATTTGCTTATAGGAGCTACATTAACAAGACTGCTTTCAGTTTCTAGTGGAAGGCTGGGCAATGCATTTTTATCTGTAGGAAGAGTTCAAACTCCTACTTTAAAGCTAGTTGTAGAAAGAGAAAATGAAATAGAATCATTTAAAAGAGAAAAATATTACGTAATGAAGTTTGAGACTGAAAATGGCATAGTATTTAGTAGTAAAGAAGAGTACAAAAGTAAAGATGAAATAGATTTGAAAGAAGGAGAATACAAACTAAAAATAATTGAGATTAAAACAAAAGAAAAAGAAGTTCCGCCTCCAGTTCCATTTAACACTACTGAATTTTTAGAAGCAGCTGCTTCTATAGGTTTTAGCATACCGAACGCGATGAGAATTGCAGAAGATTTGTATATGAGAGGATACATATCTTATCCAAGAACAGATAATCAAACTTATCCACCTACTCTAAATTTTAAAGAAATATTAGAGGAACTTTCTAAGGAAGAAAGCTATAAAAAATATATAGAAAAAGAAATAGATAAGAACAACATAAAGCCTACTAAAGGAAAAGAGGCTTTAGATCACCCTCCTATATATCCAATAAAAATACCTACAGACGTGGATAAACAGGAAATAAAAATATTTAATTTAATTGCAAGAAGATTTTTAGCAACATTATCAAAACCAGAAAAAGAAATATTAACAAAAATAACTGGAGAAATAAATGGACATAAATTTTATGCAACTGGTAAAAAAATTATATATAAAGGATGGAAAGAGATTTATCCTGTAAAAGAAAATGAAATAATCTTACCTGAAATCAGTAAAAACGAATTAGAAGGAAAATTAATAATAGAAGAAAAAGAGACTTCTCCTCCGCCAAGATATACTCAAGCAAAGACTATAAAAAAGATGGAAGAACTCGGATTAGGAACAAAGTCAACTAGAGCTGAAATAATAAAAAAATTATTTGAAAGAGGATATCTTTCTAAAGGAAGTACTTTGTTTGCAAGTGAATTAGGAAGAAAAATAATATCTTTGCTAGATAATCATACCCCTCTACTAACTTCTCCAGAATTAACTGCAAATTTAGAAAAAGAAATAGAAGATATCGCTAATTCTAAAAAAGAAAAAGAAAAAGTAGTTTTAGAGGCAAGAGAACAGGTAAAAAAACTAGTTGAAACGATGATTAAATTTAAAAATGAAATAAATAAGGAAGTGAAAGAAGCAATAAAAGCTCAATACATTATTGGAAAGTGTCCTAAATGTAATTCAAATCTTGTATTAATAAGATCTTTAAAAACTAAAAAGCAATTTTTGGGGTGCAGTAATTATCCTAAATGTAATTTTTCATTGCCAATTACCCAAAGAAAAATACAACCTCTTCCTCAAAAATGTCCCAAATGCGACTGGCATTTAGTAAAAATATACTTCAAAAAGCCATTAACTACTTGTATAAATCCAGATTGTGAAGAAAATAAGCTGAAGAAGTTTTTGAAAAAAGATCAACAAAATTAGATCTTATTTGATTTTCTAAATATTCTATACTTATATTTCTTAATTTGGAAAAGTATTCCACTATTAATCTTACATTTTCTGGTTTATTAGGAGAATCAAATGGAGAAAGAGCAGGCGAATCAGTTTCAAAAAATAAGTTCTCCAAAGGCACTTTTTTTATAATGTTATCCTTCTTAAAACGCAAATAACTAGTAGATATACTGATAAAATCTCCACTTTCAATTATTTTATTCAGTTGAGAGAGATTTCCTTCATAATTATGATAAATAGTGCGTACTTTAAAACTAGATCTTAACTCCAAAAATTTTTCGATGCTTTTTCTATTATGTACAATAATCACCTTGTTATGCTTTTCCGCAATTTCCATAATTTTAGTAAGTATTTTTATTTGTAACTGAATTTGATTATCATTTTTCGATTTAAAATCCAAGCCTACTTCAGATATAGCAAAAAATTTATCTACTTCTCTTTCAAAATTGAAAATATAATCATCAACATTTTCTAAAGAAGAAAGAAAATTAGGATGTAATCCTATTGCAGGAAGATTATTAGGAAGAAAAGAAAATGCTTTTAACCATTCGTCTGGTTTTTCTGTAGCTAAAATTGTTATTATCTTTTCATCAGGAATATGAGAATGAATATCTATCATTTTTGGTATATATATTTCAAACTTTATAAAAGCGCCTCAGCCGGGATTCGAACCCGGGTTCCTCGCGTGACAGGCAAGGGTCCTAGACCGCTAGACTACTGAGGCTACCTATTCTGAAATAGATAAAACTAGATCGTTCGAATATTTATAGAATTTTTTATTTTCTTTTCCTTCTAATATATACTCTAATTTAGCCTTATCTAAAGTTAAGGAGCCATATACACCTACTACTCTTGTTTTGAACGAATATTCAACTATAACTTCTTCTCCAGGCGCTAAAGAACCTAAATTCCATTTCAAAGTTACCGTGTTTTTACCTACAACTTTCTGAAATTCACTAATACCAATACTTTCAACTTCTGTGTTTCTCGGTAAGTAGTCATATAGCTTTATATCTCTCATTTCTTTATTTGAAATATTTTTTACTTTGATTATTATTTTACCTTCTAAATTGCCACTGTAAAACTTATACGATGAAAGTTCTTTCTTTACTAATGCCTTTCTAGAAAACAATAAAAACAATATAAGCTCAGCAATGGCTAAAATTATGATAAGATAAAGTATTATAAAATTGAATGTAAAACCTACAATAACCCTTTCTCCAGGATAAATAGTAAAATTGGATTGAAGAGGTATTGGGCCATACTTCGTTATTACATAAATGTTAGAAGAAAATAAGTAAAGATCTCCTTCAGATAAATTATTTTTACTTATTTGAACCGGATAATTACCTAAATTTTGCAAAACTTCAGTAAAGTTTCCACCAAATAAATTCATGTTAAAATGCTTAGAAGAAACTAAGTTTGATAATTTATTCACATAGAAAGAAGAAGTAAGAGTGCCTTGAGCAAAAGAACTATTAATCAAAAGAGAATAATTTCCGAAATAAAGTTCATTTATTGGTAAAGTTAAATTGAAAGAATTAGTACCTTCTGAATAAGTTTTTAAATTGAAAACATACTTATTTATTATACTATTATTTCTAATTAAAAAAACATTAACTGGAAAAATTACATTCGAAGAACTGTAGTAATTTATAACTTGTAGAAAGAGCGTATAATTATTATAAATAAAGACCGAACGAGGAAAACTAAGGTTAGATAATACTATTTTTCCTGTTACAGGTGGGTATATAGAAACGCTTAGAGGCAAGTTATAAGATACATTATTTACATAAAAAGAAAAATTAACTAAAAAATTAGGAACTGTAATGTAGTAATTAGAAGTAAATATACTTAATTCAATTGTTTTATCAGAAAATGGTGGAATAATTAATTTAGTAAAGTTAGATTGAATGTTTTTGAAAAATGGATACTCTATCTGAGTTTTGTAAAATAAAGGCACTACAGTCAATGAAAAATTATTATTATTTATAAGTCGGAGGTTTACAATATTTAAAGAGTTAGCAGTAAGGTTAATAGAAGAGGGAGATATTTCTAGTGCTTTAGCAGAACTTATTAAAGCTAGCATAATCACTATCCCTACTAAAATAGCTGCAGTTTTCATGTATATTTTACTATATCTTATAAATAAATTCAATGTTAATAATTTTTACTAATATTTAGGACTGAGAATAAGTTTTAACTAGATTATCTAAAAGTAATAGTTTTAATAGAACGGAATTGTTTTCTGAGATATATACAATTGCTGCTCCTCTTACAGTAGGCGTTTTAGCAATTATGTGTTTTTCGAAAGGCGTGTAATATTGAAGGGCTGAAACTTTAACAGAATAAGATTGCTTTCCTCCAAAGACGGCTGCACTAAAACCATATTCGTGTGAATCACCAGTTAAAATTACCCCATTTTGACCTGTATTACGTAAATAAAGTAAAGGCGCAGTAGCTGCATCGACTCCTCCTCTGTAACCAGTAGTATGAAGTAAAATAAGTTTAGTCCCGTTTTCAAGTACTATAGAATCATTGTAATCATCTAAACCTAAAACTTTGTATTTCCCAGAATATTTTATAGATTCTATAACAGTAGCTTCATTACCTGCCTTATTAAGTGCATTAGCATAATGATTCCCTGGAACTACAATTAAATTGTAAGGTCCGTTCGTTCTAGTATTTTCCAACAAATAATAAATGTATTTTATGGCTGTTTTAATTTGCTTATCTAAACTAAAAATAGGATAACCATTAAGTGCTCTTTCATAAAATTTCGCTTTTTCACTTAAATTACTTAATTTTGAAGCTTCCTCCTTAATTTCATCCTTTTCTGCTATAGGTATAAGAGTATATGGTTTATCGTGCATACCGTGTATCACATCGCCTAATAAAATAATAGAAGTGAATGGTCTTTTACTACTTTCTTCGTTAAACGCTCTAACTACTAATAATAATGCATCTTCTAAAGATGTTTCGGAAGGAGGAGTTTGAGAACCTATATGTATATCACTTATCAAACCAAAAGACTCAAATGGCGAATTAATTTTATCTTTATTAGAAAGTGCGTATGAAGGAATATGAAGTAATTTAGGATTGTTATTTTTATCAATAGAAAAAAGTAAGACACCGCTATCAACTAAAAATCTATTTCCTAGCATGGCATAAACAGATTTATTACCTCTACTTCTAGCGTTTCTTAGCTCATTCAAATCAAATGCGTAAGGAGGCAAAATTATTATTTTATTAGGAAATAAAACAGTAGAGGAAAAGTAACCAGAATTGAAAAATACATAATTTCCTTCTTCTCCTTCATTCTTAACAATTTCTATAGCCTGCTTTAAAGGATATTTTTGATAAGAAGGAGGATAATTAAAAGTGCGATTCTGTGAAACGGAGAAATATAAATTAAATGGAATTGAGTTTAAATTTAATTTAGCGTTAATGTGCTTTACTACACTATATCTTCCACTAAAAATATTAGAAAAAACAAGATTTTGATACTCATAATTAGCCCTTTGAATAGCTCCACTTTTCTTAGCGTTTTTCAATCTATCCAAAGTTGCGCTGAATGGATAATGCTTATTCTTATTGTTACTTAATATATGATTTATAAGCCCATTAACTGTTGAATAGTCTTCAGGAGAATATGTGAAAACAACTTCTTTAGCAGGAATATTGTTAAAATAAAGTCTTGCTAAGTAAACTGCATCTTCTAATTTGTTAACAAACTGATAACCTTTATAAGAAACGTAACTTTCTGCTAACTCATTAGGTAATTTTTTACGAACATCTCTTTCGAGTAGATCAACATAATGTTTAGAAAATCCCCTAAAGTTGAACGGAAAAAATGGAATTATTCCTGAAAAAATAACTACATTTATTTTACCAAATTGCTTTATTGATTCGAAAAGATTATTATAGTAAGAGAAAGGCAGAGATATTCTGGAAC
Organism: Candidatus Rehaiarchaeum fermentans; assembly: GCA_025920435.1. GTDB lineage: Archaea > Nanobdellota > Nanobdellia > Parvarchaeales > Parvarchaeaceae > Rehaiarchaeum > Rehaiarchaeum fermentans. The sequence continues at coordinate 33,663 of JAPDLT010000001.1, read as the reverse complement.
CTATTAAAGGATTGCTGAAAAAGATTGCTGAAAATTCAGACCCCTCAAAAAACTTATCTAAAATGCCCTCTAAATCAGGTTTATCATTATTTATGCTTAAAAATGCATCCAATGTGGTCTGCATTTGAGTGGTAAATAAGAAGAAAATTTAAATCAAAAATAAATTAAATTAAAAAATGTTTTTAAGTTAGAAAGTAGAATAAATTAATAGCGCTCAATTAGTAATTTTTATTAATTTTTATTGTTCTTTCTTTTCCACTCTTACAAGCTGCAGAGGAGGCAATTGCATTGATCTTGATAAATACATTGTTTCGAATAAACTTTGGTTCAACCCAAACTCAATTATTTCGTAAGAAACTTTAGGATTTAGTTGTCTTGATTTATTCCACTCATCATACACCTTATCAACATCATCTCCTTTGTAAAAGATGTGACTTTCTAAATTTACGTAAGCATATTCCTTATTATTTACGGAATATGTAGTAGATACGCTAAAATTGAAAACTAGTAATTCTTCCTCTTTTTCTATCGATTTTATATCATATTTCTGAGAAATAGTAGTAGGCCCATCTACTTTTATTTTTATATCTCTTGAAGCATCTATTTTTGTAACCACGTAACCTACAATCATAATTTTATACTTCCTCTTTCTTTAAATATTTATTTATCTCCTTTAACTCTTTTATCCTTATTTCGCTGGGGCCCCTTATAGGAAAGTGCATTACATAAACTTTTGAATTAAAGATGTAGCCGTTCCAACCATATGAAAATTTACTTTTTCCGGAAAAACAACGATAAGTTATCTTGCCAATAAAACAAATGATTAAAGGATTTATTTTCTTTATAATTCTAAGCAACCTTCTCCTACCTAACTCTATCTCTTTCTGATTTAAATAATTTGTAGAGACAGTTGGTCTATCTACTAGATTAATAAAGGATAAATTTAAAAGTTTAAAGGAATGAAAGACCTTACTTAAAAATCTATCATCTTTTAAAGACTTTTTATCATAGTTTATTATTCCCGCTTCATTTAGCAAATACCAAAACTTTTTGTTGTTTGAAAAAGGAATCTTTCTTTTATATGACCCTGGATGTGGATTAATCCCTACAAATAAGATTTTGGGATTATTAGTAATTGATTTAAGAGGGATAAATTTCATATTTTTAGATTTAAATTAAATATTCTAATAATTTCACATTTTTAGATTTAAATTAAATATTTTAATATAATGTTTAAAATACTAATATGAAATTACCTAGTAAAAGGCGAATGTATTGCAAATATTGTAAAAAGCACACTATCCACGAAGTAATAATTGTTAAGCCCGGAAAAAGAGGAAAATTAACTGCGGGAAGTAGAAGAAAGCTTTGGAACATAGAACACGGATATGGAAGTACACCTTATCCTATGTTTGAACATGCTAAAAGAAAAGTAAAAAATGTTAAAAGATATAATGTGATTTATAGGTGTACAGTTTGTAAAAAAGCTCAAGTTCAAAGAAGAGGTAAGAAAGCTAAGAAGGTAGAAATAATAGCAAAGTAATATGGAAGAGATAATTTTTAAATCGCTTGAAAGTAAATTTATAAAAGTAAAATGTAAGAAATGTGGAAAAGAGCAAGTTATATTTGAAAGAGCATCTCACAAGCTATATTGTTTGAATTGCAAAGAAATTATAGCAGAACCAACGGGTGGAAAGGTAAAATTAACTAATGCAGAACTCTTAGAAAAATTTTATTAAAACAATAAAATGATAAAGGATTTGTTAGAAAAAAGAATTACTTCATTTAGCTTTAAAGATACTACCCCTAAAGATGAAGACATGTATTATATAATGGATTGTGCGGTAAGAGCTCCTCGTATTTCTGCGAATCCAGATATTGAATTTTTAATAATCGATAACGTTGAAACTAAAAAAAGATGTGCTGAAAAAATAGCCACTCCTAATATAGATTCGGCTCCTTATTTAATAATAGTATTATACAACATAGCTTTATTAAAGTCGGAATTTGGAGAAGAAGCAGAAAAATATGGAGAAATAGATGCTACAATGGCCTCTTCTATAATCTCTTTAGCTGCTGAAGAAAAAAATCTTTCAACTGCCCTTCTTTATCATGCTACTGAAAATTTAAGAGAATTACTTTCAATTCCTGCAAACTATAAAATACATGCCGTAATACCAATTGGATATTCTAAAGAAAATACGGTGAAAAATGTAAAACTTACTCCCGAAACTGGATCAGTAGTACATATAAATACTTTTCTTTAGATAAATATCAATTATGAAGGCTCAAGTTTCTATACCGATGGGGGGTATTTCTCAGTACTATTCTGAATACAAAAGCAAAAGAAAAATCCCACCAAAAGTGCTCATAATAATATCCATAATATTCATAATTGCAGAAATAATTGCTCGATTTTTGTAAAAATCTAAAAATAAAATAAAAAAGAAGACTAGTGGCTTAATTTAGTTTCCTTTTGTAATAATTTAAAAAATTGCTGGAAACTATCGTAAACTATTAATTAAAAAATTCTTCTAATTTCTTCTCTTTTTTAGTTATAATTCTTTTAGGTTTAGTTATAACTATATTACCTTTCCCAAAATCAACAATAACATAGAAATCAAAGCCTGCCAATTTTGGTTTCATATATCCATAATAGTAATATTTTTCCTTTTTCGTAGATTTAACTTGAACGAATATAAGTTTTCCATCTTTAATGCATACTAAATCAGCGACACCTAAACTTGCCCCCGCTCTTATTACTAAATATTTATTTTTTTCAAAAAGTTTTCTGATTTTTCTCTCTACTAAATATCCTTTACGCTTAGCATTCATCTTCTTTTTATTTTATTATACTTACCAATTCTTTCTATTTTTATTAGTTTCAAAGTTTCTAATTTTTTAAGAATTTTGCTGAGTTTAGCCTTAGAGAAATCAAATTTTTTAAGTAATTCGTCTTGCCAAATATAAGAACTACCTATTTTGTCAAGTACGGCTTTTTCATCATCATTCAACAAAGACAAAGAAGAAATTCTGTATTTAGAATGCTTTTTAGTAAACTTTATTTTTTTACCTGATAAGAAATAACTTATTACTACAATTGTCAAAATTATAATTCCGGAAACACCTATTATGTATAAAAACCCAGAAAGCAAGGAATAATAATTATAACTCAATTGGTAGGCATTAAATTTAAAAATTAAGTAAGGAGTAGAATAATCAATTAAAAATGGAGTTTGATTAACGAAATACCATTCTATTCCTATTCTCTTTCCGTTCGTTATAAAATAACTAATAGGAGGAGAATAAGAATTATTTTCTATAACCCATCCTTCAGGAGCGTAAATTTTAATTATGAGATTTTTATAAAAAACTGTCGGTACGAAAACGAATTGAATAATTGAAGAATTAGATATATAGGGTTGATAATAATAGCTAACTATATTGTACTTACTATTGTTTTTTGCAGTAAGATTTATTCCTCTTAAATTATAAAAAGAAGTTAGATTATAACCAACAGGGTTTCCATATATAGGTAAAAAAATAGTTCCATTTTTTCCATATAAAGAAAGATTATAAATAACCAGATACTTCAACGAAGTAGAAAGCGCTATTACGAAGATAGTAACGTTAAGAGAGGCCTGTATCATTAATCTACATAACATTTAATATTTTTATCGCTCACTTTTCTAAAAACTAAACTAACAAAAAACTTTAACAAATAATTAAGAAGACACTTATTACCAATCTACGAAGTAGTTGTTCCGGAAATTGTTCCTGAAGCACTTTGTGCAAGTCCAGTATTAGTTGGTCCTGCGCTTACATATGTTATAGTAACTGAAGCACTGAAAGTAGGGCCAGAGCAAGCAACTTTAGGCATGTATACGTAGAAAGTTGCTCCGCTAGGTATTGTATAACCTGTATAAGTAGTTGATGATGCAGCTGCTGAAGCACTACTTGCACTGCTTCCTACATATATAGCACTACTATTAGTTATAGTAAGACCAGTAGCTGAAGAGAAAGAGACAGCAGTTATGTTCATGTTATATGATGCTGTATTAACAAAACTCATGTAGAGACCAGGAGCAAGACCGTTTACGGTGGCAGAAAGGCAACTAACTGATTGAGGGCTTAATGGAGAAAATCCAGAAATAGTGTTGGATGTAGATGGTCTAAATACTCCTAGAGAAATAAGAATTGCTGCAACAATTGCTATGATTAGAAATGCCCAACCGTATGTCATTAGATATTCTGTTGCTGCTTGTGATCTTATCTTACTAAATTTATCCATATTGGTACTTTAATTGCTAATATTTAAATCTTTGTTATCTTTTGAAAAGGAAAGAGAGAAATTTTACGAATATTAGAACATAAATCATTATCTAATTAAAAAATAAGCATTTAGAGATAGCAACTCTTTAAAAATAAAAATTGCAGAGGGAGGGATTCGAACCCTCGAACCCCTAATGGGACCAGGTCCTAAGCCTGGTGCGTTTGTCCACTTCGCTACCTCTGCACTTAATATTTTAAATATTAAAAGAAGCTCTGTAGATTTTTATTTATTATTAAAATTTAACTATTGAAGGTAAATAAAAATGATAATCTTCTAAAACGCTTAATTTCGTGGGCTAAGTCAATTTTAGATTTTTTAATTTACTAAGAAAAAATTTTATACTCTAATAGAGCTTTACAATTAATAAAAATTTTCATTTAATAAATCAAAAATTAAATTGCTTAAAATTTTTCTAAATTATTGAGTTAAATACTTTCTTAACTTGTTTTCTGCGCCTTCCCAATTAACTAAATTCCAAAACGCATTTACGTAGTCAGCTCTTTTGTTCTTATATTGTAAATAATAAGCGTGCTCAAATTCGTCCAAAATCATCAAAACTGGAAGTTCGGCCAAATGTTGATTAAAATGATTTTCAAATGTCATTATTTGTAAGGAATTGTTTTCTGGATCATAATAAAGAGCTGTCCAGCCAGTTCCTGGCAGAGAATTCGCCGTTTCTATAAATATTTTCTTAAAATTATCAAAGCTTCCAAACTGTTTATTAATCATATCTGCTAAAATACCGCCCGGAACTCCTCCTCCCTTTCCTGCAGGAGCCATGCTTTGCCAAAAAAGTGTATGAAGTTTATGACCATTCAAATTAAAAACTATTCCTCTTATAATTCCTTGAATATCATAAGTTGTTTCTCCTTTTAAAACTTGAATGTATCTGTCTATAAATTTGTTTATTCCATCTACATATCCTTTATGGTGCCCATTATAATGTACATCCATTATTTCTTTAGATATGTAAGGTTCGAGTGCATCTAGATTGTAAGGTAAAGAAGGCAATTTATACTTATTTAATTGTATGTCCATTCTTATTTATTAAGTTATTATTTAAAAATGTATATTGAAAGTTTTACTTCTGCAAAAGATAGTAAAAAATAGCTACTGCTCCAAATACAATTATATTTCCCATTTCCCATACTTCATTATAAATTGAATAGAATGAAATAAATGAAGAAATTAGATATGAGGAGGAGAGGACTAAGAAAGCTATAAGTAAAGCAACAAATGAATTAATTCTGTTTTTATTTAAAATAAAACTTGAAATATAAACTAGAGAATTAGCTTTGACTCTTTTAATTAAAGAAATATCAAAATACAATATAATAGAGCATTCTATCAAAGATAATAAACCGTAGATAAAGTCGAAATTAAGGAGATTTTGATACATATTTCTTGATCATTTTATTCCACGTATACAAAACGAAAAAGAAAAGTACTGCAGATATTATTCCGAATATATAAGCCAAAAAATAAAACAAATAATTCAATAGTTGAATTGTAAAAACATAGGCAAAAATCTTTTGTAAAAATGTAAATAGCGCAGTTATAAATAAGAGAATTCCTACGCTATAAATAAGTTTTAATTTTTGAATAACTGAATCTCTATTTAGAAAAAAAGCAGATTTTATAATAGCTGAATTTTTGGACATGTTTACTACAATTCTGCTCGAAAGAAGTACTGAAAAGAATCCTATAAAAGCTAGAGCAAGATATATTAAAAATGCTATCAAATTAATTATCATAAATAGTTTATTTTTATTAATTTAAAAGACTATTGAAAAGTGAACCCTTCCTTCCTTATTTTTCTAACCAGATCATTAATCTCTTCAGAATTTATACGTTTTTGTTGAGTAGTTTCTCTATCTCTAATTGTAACGGTATTATCTTCTAAAGTTTGATAGTCGATAGTGAAGGCAAATGGTATACCAATTTCCTCTCCCTTTCTATATGCCTTTCCAATATTATCTGAAATAAGCAAATAAACGTCCTCTTTATTTTCTATTTTATTATAAATTTCTAATGCCTTCTTTATTAGCTCATCTTTCTTAACAACTACAACAATCTCTGCCGCGTAAGGAGCGATTTTATTATTAAGAGAAAGCCAAGTTCTTTTCTCATCTTTTCTAATAGATTTAAGAAGTAATAGGTAAATTAGTCTATCTGTACCGCAAGAAATTTCAAAAATATTAGTTATTTTAGAAAGCTTTGCTCCAAACTCTGCATATCTGCTCAAATCATGCTTTCCTCGATGATTTATCGCTGTTACTTCTACCCAGTTTTTTCCATCAAAGATTTCTACATCGTAAGCTTCTTTTGCATAAAATGCTTTATCTTTATCTAGCTTTCTAAATCTTATTTCTTCTTGTTTAAAACCAAGAGAAACTAGAAATTCGTTCCACAAAGGAATAAAGTGTGAAGAAACCTTAGATTCTAAAAGCCCTTTTTCAAGTGCTTCTTTCCCACTTAAGTAATTATTCTTATCAATAAAAAGATTGAATTTAAGATCTGAAGGCTCAAAATTATCTTCTTCGAAAAACACTTCAATATCGTTTTGATAAAGTTCTCTTTCTCTTATTAAATAATTCCTTGGAGAAATTTCATTTCTAAATGCTTTACCTACTTGAGCAATTATTAAAGGCAATTTGCCTTCTATTGAATAAATCCTATTAAAATCTAAAAATATGCTTTGACAAGCTTCTGGCCTAAGAAATGCTTCTTCATTAGCTACGTTAGTCTTCATCATTAAATTATATTTAAAAATCTCGCTTTCTGGCGAAAAAATATTACCACAACCAGGGCACTTTACTTTATTTTCTTTTAATATTTTTTTAAAGTATTCTTCATTTTCCCCTTCTACATTTATATTTAATTGTTCTTCTATCAGCTTATCAATTCTATTTATAGCGCCACATTTATTGCACTTAATTACATAATCGAAAAAATTATTTACATGACCAGAAGCTTGCATTACTATTTGTGGAAGAATTATACAACCACTTATTTCTATTGCATTTATTCGATATAAAAACTTTCTCCATTCGTTTATAACATTATTAAATATTCTTAACCCAATAGGGCCATATTCAAAGAATCCAGATATTCCCCCAAAAATTTCCGCGGATGGAAAAAATATTCCCCTTCTATAAGCTATTGACTTTAATTCTTCTTCCTCCGTCATTTTCTAAATAAAATTAACTTATTTATATAAAATGTGTTCTAAATTTCTAGAATGAGTAATAATACTGTTAAAGTAAAAGAATTTACTAAAAATCTTGAATATATAATTAATAATTTAAAAGCAGTAAATTTAAATAAAAACGAAGCAATAATAGGAAGTTTAGGATTTTCTATCATAAATCAAAATAAAGAAAGTATCAAATCTGCTTTAAATTCGAAAGACGTTGACTTAGTTCATCCTTTAGAAAAGGAGCTTTCGATCAATGAAATCAAAGGAATAATTAATAAATATAATAAAAAATCAGTCACTTTGCTTATAGTTTATGAAAGACCTACTTCTCTTGATATATATTATAAGCAGACACTTTCTCCTGTTATCAACTTAAATGAAGAAATACAAATAGCCAGAAAAGATTCTTTCTACTATAATACCACTATTCAAGTGTTTCCAGGTATAGTAGGACCGATTAAGATTATGAAAGATGACTTAGAAAATATAATAATATTTAATGAAACTGAAGTAAAAGTGCTGAAAATAGATTCGTTAATGGCAACATTTATGAATCCATACGCTTCTCCCAACGGAATTATATCAGATAGATTTATTAAAGGAATAATATTAGGAATTGAAAATCCAAATGATCTAATAAATAAAGAAAATAAGATAGGAAATTTATTCTTTGATGTAGGAAAAAGAGTAGGTGATGCTTATAATTACGTAAATGAGATAAGAACAATAACTAAAAACTTAGTTTATGAAGACATAATAAGTTTATTAAATGGAAAAGTAAATGAAAAATATTATACACAAGATCACTATATGAGAAAGTTACACGCTCAAAATAATTCTGCAAGAGATCGAATTGGAAAATTATGGAAAATTTTAGAGAAGAGATACGGAATATTGCTTTACCCTGATGAAATAAAATATCTTTTAAATGAATACTTCACTGGAGTAAGTGAGGGAATAAGAAAAGACTAAATGAGTTTAATAGGAGGAATAGATCTAAGTGCTTTAGAAAAAAACTATAGTGGAGTGTGTGTTATAGAAGGAAACAATACATATGTAAACAAATTAAGAAGAACAGAAGAAATTATAGAGAAAGTAAAAAATTGTGATATAATAGCAATAGATGCGCCGCTATTTTTACCAAAAAACTATAAGAAAATAACCAAGGGAATGCCCCAGAGGAAATGTGATATCGAACTTAAAAAATCGAAAATAAAATACTTTCCTTTAGCTATGAAATACATGAAAATATTAACTTATCGTGGCATGAAAATAAAAAATAAATTAGAAAAATTAGGAATAAAAGTAATAGAAACTTATCCAGGGGCAGTATATGACATTTCTGGTTTAGATAGAAAGAATAGCAAAGAAATAATTAAAAAATTATCTAATTACCTTAACATAGAAAATAGAAAATTTTCAAAGGATGAAGTAGATGCAATAACTTGTGCTTATGTAGCAATGTCTTTTTATAATGGTAAATATATAGCATTAGGAAATAGTTCTGAAGGACTAATGATTATTTCTAAGATATAATTGCTTCCTTAACTTCTTGTGGTATTGGAACTTTAATCCATTTCTCGATATCTATAAAAACTAATATCTTACTACCCTTTGCACATAGCTCCTCTCCTTTGTATATATTGAACTCTACTTTTAAAGAATGATCTCCGTTAATTGAAAAGGAAAGTACTACTTTTACTTCGTCTCCAAATCTTAAAGGTTTAAAATAATCTATTTCGTATCTTCTTGTAACTACAGTAACTTTGCCCCAAACAGGTACCATTTTACCTAATAAATTTTTATAAGCGTTTTCTATAGCTTCTGATATAATTTCAGAATACCTCCCAAAATTCAAAATCCCCTGCCAATCTGTGTGATAGCTATGTACTTTTATATTAAATACTTGCTCCATGGTAAATTATAAAAATATTCAAATAAATCTTAAATTAAATTTCAAAATGAATATTTATGAAGTTTATACATTTAGGAGATACACATATAGGTAAAGTTTATAAAGACGAAACAAGAAACGATGACATAAAATTAGCATTTTCATACTTTGTTAATAAAGCAATAGAAATAAAACCAGACTTCATAGTTCATTCAGGAGATTTGTTTAACGAAGGATTTCCAAGAATTGAAGATTTAATATTTGTAACAGATCAATTAATGAAAATAAAAAATGCAGGAATAAAGTTATTTGCAATACCTGGATCTCATGATGTTGGATATGGAGAAGAAAACAGTATAATAGATATTTTTGATAAAAGTGATCTTTTAACAAATCTTAATTCAACCAAATATTTGAAAATAGAAGATAATGAAATAATATTGAAAGGAGAGAAGTATAAAAATGCTTTCATTGCAGGAATAAAAGGAAAAAGAACTAGAGCGCAAGAAGACTTATTCAAAAAATTAAAAGTAGAAATGCAAGATGCGTGGATAAAAATATTTTTATTTCATCACACAATATCTGAACTAGGAGAAGAATTTAAGGACATAGATATTAATGATTTGCCCAAGGGTTTTGATTATTACGCTGCAGGACACTGGCATGGACACAAAGACGGAATAAAATACGAAAAAGGAATAATAAACTATCCTGGCTCGTTAGAGTATTGCGATGCTTTCGAAATAGAAAACTACAATGAAAGAGGATTCTATTTAATTGATTATGATGAAGAAGGAATTAAAAATATAGAATATATAAACATCCCTACAAAACAAAAGGAAATAATATATTTAAATGTAGATAACTTAAAGGCTAGTGAAATATTTAATCAAATAATTTTAAGACTTAACAAAAATGAAGGTAAATTACTAATAATAAAGCTAGAAGGAAGAATGAACGGATTTAAATCTGAATTAGATATAGAGAGAATAAAGGAAATATGCAAGGAAAACGGTTATTCTTATGTAAATATAAACACAAGCAAATTACAAGATTCTAAAAGCAGCGAAAAAATAGAGATAAAAGAAAGAAGGATTGATGAAATAGAAGAAAAATACCTTGCAAAAAAGGGCTTTAACGAAAAAGAAATAAAAATAGCAAAATTACTAATGTCAGCAAGTGAAGAAAATAAAGATTCAGAAAGACTTTTAGATGAATTAATGAAAGAATATGATAATTAAAGAAATAGAAATTGAAAACATAAGAAGCCATGAAAAAAATAAAATAGAATTTAGCAATGGAATAAATGTAATAATAGGAAACACTGGTAGTGGAAAATCCTCAATTTTAATGTCGTTAGAATATGCATTATTTGGAAAAACTTCAGATAATGATGGAAAATTACTATTAAGAAGAAATGCGAATAATGGAAGAGTTATAGTAAGATTAGAGGAGAATAACTCTATAATAGAAATATCTAGAGGATTAAAGCGAGTGAAAGACGCAGTAAGAAATGACGATGAAAAAAACTATATTTTAAAAGACTATAAAAAAGCGAATGTTTTTGATCGCGCAGAAGACCTAAACAAATACATACTAAAATTATTAGGATTGAATAAAGAAGGAATAAAAACTTTTGAATCTATAATGTACATCAAACAAGATGAACTCAAAACTTTAGTTTTAGAAAGCCCTTCTGAAAAACAAAAACTAATAGATTCAATCTTAAATCTTAACAAATATCAAGAAACGTTTGATTACTTAAAGAATATTATAACGTTGATACAGCTTAAAATAAAAGGACTAGAAGAATTAAGTAAATTAGAAATAGATGAAAGCGAAATAATTAAAAAAGAAAAAGAAATTTTTGAACTAAAGGATAAAATTGAAAAAGAAAGGCAAGAATTGGAAAAACTTAAAAAAGATTTAAATGATTTAGCATTAACTAGAAACGAACTTGAAAAAACAATTGAAATTTTGGAAAAAGAGCAAGAAGAATTTATAAAGTTAAACAAAGAGAAGGAAATCATAGAAAAATCTCTTAAAGAAAAAGAAGATTTAATTGAAAAGAATTCGAAAAAAATAGCAGAGTTAGAAGGTAAAAAAATAGCATTTACCGAATCAATAAATGAAATAAGAAGGAGAGAAGAAGAAATAAACAATTCCTTAAATTTACTTTATAACGAAAAAGATTCTCTTAAAGTAAAGGTCACATCATTACAAAAAGAAATAGAAAATAAGGAAAAACAATTGAAAGAAAATGAACAAAAGTATAAAGAAAATAAGGAAAAAATAGAAAATTTGGAAAGAGAAATTAAAGAATTAGAAAATTTGCTTAACAATAAAGATTTAGTTTATAAAGAAGAATTAGTAGGAAGAATTGTTCAAATAGATGAATTTATTGAGAATTTAGAAAAGGAAAAGAAAGAGGCTATTTCTTCAGGAATATGTCCAATATGCAAAAATAAAGTAGATAGTTTTCATATAGAAGAAGAATACCAAAAAAGAATAAACTTTCTAAAAGAAAGAAAAGAAGCTATAAGCAAAAACAAAAGTGATAAAAAGACAATTGAAATGAAATTAAGTATTCAAAAAACAATGAAAGAAAACTTAGATAATTCTATAAAAGAATTAGAAAGTAAATTAAATGAAAATTTAGAAGATAAGAGAAAAGAATTAAATGATTTTATTATAAAGCTCGAAGAAATAAATAAAAAAATTGAGCAAAATCAAAAGGAATTAAATGAAATAAGGAAAAAAATAAATGCTTACTTTGAATTTGAAAATGCTGTTAAACAAATAGAAAATTTAAGATACGAAATAGAAAGATTAAAATCAGAAATAAATGAGGGAAAGTTGAAGATCGAAGAAATAAATAAAAAATTAGTGGAATTAAATTTCGATGATAAGTTAATTAAAGAGAAAAAAGAAGAATTAAAAGTAATATTAGAAAAGGAAAAAAGCGCAGAAAGTGAAGAAAAAAGTTTAGAAAAAATAATTGAACTAAATGAAACACAAATAAAATCAAAGGAAGAAGAGTTAAATGAAATAAAAAGAAAATTAGAAAAGAAAAAAGAAGTAGAAGAAAATCTTAAAAAACTTTCTTCGCTAAATTCGCTTATTCAAAGACTTAGAGAAGAGATAAGAAATATAAGAGAATATGTAAGGACAGAATTTTTAGATGAATTTTCTTCTTTATTCAAAGAAAAGTTCAACGAATTAAGAAAAGATAACGATTACGAATTGGAAATAGATAATCAATATAATGTAAATGTTATTACAGGAAATCAAGTTTTTCCTATAACTGCTTTATCTGGCGGAGAAAAAACTATTGCAGCATTGGCTTATAGAATTGCTTTATCAATCATTGCTTCTAGACTTGCCGGCGTAAAACAAACAGAATTGTTAATAATGGATGAACCAACAGTAGGTTTGGACAAGGAAGACATAAATTCATTTATAAATGCATTAACTAAATTGAACGGAATAAATCAAATAATAATTGTTACTCACGAAGAACTATTCAAAGGAGTCGCAAATAGATTAATAGAAGTAAGAAAAGTAGCTGGAAAAAGTGTAGTTAATGTACTATAGAATACTAAATAGAAAAATTTAAACACTTACATTCTGTTTAATTTTATTTATTAAATTAGTACAATTGCTTACAATTGTTTTAATCGAAAACGATTTTATAAAATTAATAGAATATGCATTTCCAGTCGAGAACGTATAAGTGCTTTCATTCGGAATATATATTGAAGCGTTTACTCTACAACTTTGGTTACCATATATCTTAGAAATTTCTGCGTTTGAAAGTGAAAAATCAGGGGAAGTATATCCATTAGGGAAGTTTAAAAATTTGAGTTGTGAATATAATGGCAAATAAGGAAATAGCGGAATCAAATATTTAAAGGATGTTTTGTTATTGTAAGACCCATTAATTTGTATAGGATAGCTCGTTATGAATAAAGATGAATAAGGAATGGCAGTAACTTCTTTAATATGAGTAGTATTAAAAATTGCGTTTTCATAGCAAGGTATTCCTTCGCTAGTTAAAAACAAGGGCTTCAATGGAGTTAGAGAATTTATTACTGAAATAGAAAGTGAAGAAATTGAAATATTTGTAGAGCTAATTACAGAAATATTCCAATAACAATAATTAGCAGAAGGTAGCCCGCTATAGGAAAAGAAAGTCGTATTTTTGGCAGCAACTGGTAATATATACTTACTTAATGGATATGGCAAATAGGAAATTACTCTATAAAGATAATACTTATTTTCATACAAGAAAAATAACACTCCTATTACTATAAGAATTAGAATTACTATGAAAGCTCCACCCTTTTCCATTAAGTGTTGATTATTCGCAGTATATAAATTTAAGCAATCAATAGAAATTAAAATTTTTACTTAAGTTTTTTTAATTTTATAGTTTAAAAATTCTTACTTTCAAAACACACTAGAAAATTTACGATATGATATAAATAAAATAATTTAGTAATAATAAAATGTTATTTGATAAATTATTTAATCCTAAATCAATCGCTGTAATAGGAGCTTCTAGGAATCCAAATAAAGTAGGAAGTGCTATTCTTAGAAACATAAAGCTTACTTACAAAGGAAAGATATTCGTAGTAAATCCATTTGCCGATCAAATACAAGGGATAAAGAGTTATAAATCTATTTTAGATATAGAAGATAACATAGACGTAGCTGTAATTTCTATACCTGCTGAGAAAGTACTTGATGCTTTAAAGGAATGTGAAAAAAAGAAAGTAAGTTTTGCTATTATAATAAGTGCGGGATTCAAAGAAATAGGAGGAATTGGTCAGGAAAGAGAAAATGAATTGAAAGAATTTCTTAAAAGATCTAAAATAAGAGTAGTGGGACCAAATTGTTTAGGTATTATAAATACTGATCCTTCCGTAAACATGACTTTTGTAGATCCTAACACTACTGTTTTTAAAGGAAGCACAGCATTTATATCTCAAAGCGGAGCATTGCTAAGTGCAATAGTGGATGATGCATCAATGAACAATATAGGATTTAGTAAAATAATAAGTATAGGCAATTCAACTGACATAGATGAAGCTGACATAATGGATTATTTGAGAGAAGATGAAAAAACTAAGGCAATAGTACTTTACATAGAAGGCATAACAAATGGCGAAAAATTCTTAAAAAGTCTCAAAGAAACTACAAAGAAAAAGCCCGTTGTAATATTGAAAGGAGGTAGATCAAATGAAACATCTTCAGCAGTAATGTCTCACACTGGATCTTTAGCAGGAAATTATAAAGCATATCAGTTAGCTTTTGAAGAAGCAGGAGCAATAGTGGTATCTAATGTAGACGATCTTTTCAATTTCATGAGAGATGCCGCCAAATTCGAAGTAAAAACAAATGAAGTGGTAATAGTAACTAATTCTGGAGGAGGAGGTGTAATAACTGCTGATCATCTATATGAAGCAGGATTAAAAAGAGCGGAAATAAGTGAAGAAACTGTATCTGCTCTGTCTAAAATACTTCCTGCAGAATCAAATCTTCATAATCCTATAGATATGCTTGGAGATGCCTCTCCTGAAAGATATAAAGAAACGCTAGATATAGTTAGTAATCTTAATAAACCAACCATAGTTATATTTTCTCCTCAAGAAATGTCAATGCCAATAGATACTGCAAAAGTAATATATGATATGCATTTAAAGAAGCCAGAATTGCCACTTTTCCCTCTATTTTTAGGAGGAACTAACGTAGAAAAAGCAAGAAGATTTCTTATAGAAAAAGGACTACCTGCATATTACTATCCTAATGAAGTCGTCGATATAATAAAAGGATTATACTTTTATTATTCCCATAGAAATCCTACTTATAAAAGATATAGCAAAGAAAGAGTAAAGATTGTTAAGTTTAACGTAAATAAGAATGCTTTTGGAATTAACGCAAAACAATTTTTTGATAAAATAGGAATAGAAACAGTAAATGGTATGATAATAAAAGATGAAAAGGATCTAAAAGAGAAAATTAGTAAGCTAGGTTATCCTTGTGTATTAAAGATATCTTCTAATAATGTAGCCCACAAAAATAAGATAGGAGGAGTAATAACTGGAATAAAGAACGAAGAAGAATTAATAAAAGCCTTCAAAGATTTGAATGAAATAATAAAGAAAAACAAACTTGAAAATGCAAACATAGAAATTTATGAAGATGCAACGAAAGGAAATAAAAAATATGTTGAAATTTTATTAGGTGGGCACAGAGATCCTATATTTGGTCCAATGATAGCTTTAGGAATAGGGGGAATATATGCAAATGAAATAGGCGAAGTTGAATTTGTTCTTCCACAATTATCTGATCAAAAAATAGAAGAATTAAAAGATACAAAAATAGGTAAATTAATATTGTCTGCTTCAAATCCTGAGATTTTTGACAAAATAATAAGTTATATAATAAGGCTCGGAAAATTCATGCAAGTAAATCCTAATATAAAAGATATTGACTTGAATCCTTTGATAGTATCTCAATCATCTGCTGTAGCAGCAGATTTTAAGATATTTGTAGAAGCCAATTAAAATTTAGTTTATCAAGGATAAAATTAAAGACTAATCAAAATTAATAAAGAAAAATTTATAACGTTTTAATGAATTAATAAAAATGATTGATATAAGCTGGATGACAGGAGGAAAACAAGGAAGTGGAATAGATTCTTCCGCTAATCTTTTTTCTAAAATACTTATAAAGAACGGATATAATGTGTATGGTTACAGAGAATACTTTTCAAATATAAAAGGAAGGCATAGCTTTTTTACAATAAGAATCTCCGATAAAGAAATACATTCAATAAGTAGAAAGGTAGACTTAGCTGTTTTTGCGGACAAAGAATCAGTTTTTGGAGAAAAAAATGAACATGGAGAAATAATACAAGATGGCCATATCAAGGACATAAAAGAAGGAGGTACACTTATTGTAGATAAAATTGTAGATGTAAATCAAATTAAAAGAAATGATATAAAAGTTTTACAAGTTGATTTTGACCAAATAATAAATAATGTTGCAAAAAGATTAAATACAAAACCAAGCGAAGTAATGATTTCAAAGAACACTGCAATAGTTACTATTTCTGCCTACATGTTTGGAATAGATTTGAACATAGTTAAAGAAATTGTAAGAAAAGAGTTTGAAAAGAAAGGAGAAAGTGTGATTAACATGAATATTTGCACAGTAGAAGAAACAGAAAATTTGATCAAAAATATTTCTCCAATTTTAAAACTAGACCCAATAAAAAAAGAAAAAATGCTTTTATTAGAAGGATATCAAGCAAGTGCAATAGGCAAAGCAATAGGAGGATGCAAACTTCAAATATATTATCCTATAACGCCAGCAAGTGATGAAAGCTCCTTTTTGGAATCACATCCTGAGCTAGGAATAAGAGTAATTCAGCCGGAAAGTGAACTTGCAGTAATAGGAATGGTAACTGGAGCTGCAATAGCTGGCGTAAGAGCTTCAACTTCTACTTCGGGTCCTGGATTAGCACTAATGACTGAAACTATAAGTTATGCAGGAATGACAGAAACTCCTATAGTAGTGGTAGATCATCAACGTGGAGGACCAGCTACTGGTCTTCCTACGAGAACTGAACAAGGAGATCTTCAATTTGTATTACATCAAGGACATGGCGATTTTGATAGAATAGTTATAGCTCCTGGCGATGTAGAAGAAACAATAGAGATAGTTGCAGATGCTTTTAATTATGCTGAATTATTCCAATTACCTGTAATAGTATTAGGAGAAAAATCGATTTCGCAAGTGTACAAAAGTGTAAAAGAAAAATACATTGAAGATTTTAGATCTTCCTATAGAATAGAAAGAGGCAAACTTACAGATAAAGCAGGATATGAAGGTGACTTTAAGAGATTTGAATTTACTAATGATAATATTTCTCCAAGACTCATACTTGGAAGAAGTGATCATGTAATGTGGATAGCTGGAGATGAACACGATCCATACGGTCACCCATACGAAGAAAGTAATAATAGAATAAAAATGATGGAAAAAAGAAACGGAAAAAGTGAATTAATATTAAAAACTCTAGATAGATCGAAGAAGTTCAATCTATATGGTTCACCTGAAAATGCCCAACTATTAATAGTAAGTTGGGGTTCTCCAAAAGGAGCAATATTAGATGCATTAGATGATAGAATGGCCTTCTTGCAAATAAAGTTAATAGAGCCTTTAGACAGTGAGATAGGAGAAATTATTAAAAAAGCTAAGAAAGTTGTGTGCATAGAAGAAAATATAAGTGGCCAATTAAGGCAACATATTGCATCAAGAACTGGAATATTGATAGAAAATCAAATACTAAAATATAATGGAAGAATGATGAATAAGGATGAAGTGAAAGAAGCACTTGAAAAGGTTTTAAACGGTGAAAAAAAGGTGATATTAAATGACTATTAGTTTAATCGATTTAGACTCTCACGAAGAAAGTGATTGGTGCCCTCAATGTGGAAATTCAGGAATATTGTTTAGTTTAAAGAATGCAATAATACAGGCAGGTTTAGATCCTAAAAAGGTAGTAGATGTTTCCGGAATTGGATGTTCTTCAAAGTTACCAAATTTTATAAATGTAAATGGAGTTCACACTTTGCATGGAAGAGCAATCCCATTTGCAGAAGGAATTAAGCTTGCTAATCCCGAACTAACTGTTTTAGTAAATGCAGGAGATGGAGATACATATGGAATTGGAGTAGGCCACTTCATAAGTGCTGGCAGAAGAAACGTAGATATAAAGTTGCTTGTACACAATAATGGAGTTTATGGACTTACAAAGGGACAAGTTAGCCCCACTTTGCCAGAAAACATAAAAGTTAAAGGATGGCCCGAACCTAACATAAATGCTCCAATAGATCCTCTTTCGCTTGCAATATTATCAGGTTATACTTTCGTAGCTAGATCACATAGCTACAACATAAAGGAATTAACGGAAATTATAGTAAAAGCAATAAAACATAAAGGTCTCGCACTTATAGATATATTGCAGGGATGCCCAACTTACAACCCCGATTATACTTCTCCAAGCTGGCTTTCAACGCATACTCATCCTTTACCCAGTAATTATGACGGAGTTGTAAAGAATCCAAATGACATGAACGAAGTGAATGAAAAGAAGATGCAAGCTATTAAAATGATACTAAGTGAAACTATTGAAGATAAACACACAGGCATTTTCTTCCAATGGGAAAATCCTGATACATTTGAAGATAGACTCTTGAAAAGAGGAATTAAACCTCCTATAGATATACCTATAGCAGATAGCGAAGGAAGGTCAATAACAGATATAAGCAAAATTATAGAAGAATTGAGTATATAAACTTAGATAAAAATATTCTTCAGATTTTTTCCAGTTTAAAACTTTTGTAATTAATGAGATGCTAAAAATCTTGCAACTTTATCAACAACATTATTAAAAGTGTTATTGCTGTGACCTTTTACCCAAAATATTCTAAATTTTATATCCGAGCTTTCTTTCATGAATTCCTCCCACAAATCTAAATTTTTACCCTTTTTATTATTTAACCAAATTAGATATCTTTGATTACTTATGCCAAGATAAACGTATTTACTGTCAGTGTAAATATCTATATTATCAACATTTAGAGAGTTTTTGCGTAAGTATCTGAAAGCTTCAATGACTGCAGTCAATTCCATTCTATTATTTGTAGTGTTTTCAACAGATCTGCCTTCTACAGAAACATGATTATTTTCTATGATTGCAAAGGCAAAAGCGCCTTTTCCTGGATTTCCGCTACAAGCACCATCAGTATAAACAATTACCATAAATTTTTTGTTAAGTAAAAAATTTAACTATAAAATCTATTAGATTTATCTTCAATTATAAATTGGGCCAGTGGTCTAACGGTAAGACGCTGCCTTCGCATATTTATTAGAAAAAGGCAGAGACTTCGGGTTCGAATCCCGACTGGTCCATTTGATAATTATTAAAAGATTAATAGGTTGTGATTTTTATCAAAATTCCGTTTGATTTTAATAATCTTTATCACATAATTAATTTTTCTATATAAAGAGGATCTAAAATTATAGCGTATCATAGAAAATTAAAAACGCAGAAGAACACAAAAGAAAAAATATAAGAATAAAATATTTTGCTTCCTATTTACTTTATTCGTGTAAATAAGCTGTGCAAAATATAAAATAACGCAAAAATTATAAGAGTATAAAATTTAAAAGAAAAGCCTATTTCCTTTCCTAGACCAAATGAATTTAAAGAATAAAGAACTTACTACTAAAGTCAATATTAAATTTATAGGATAAAACAAAACTACAGGTAGGCCTACCTTTTGTTCGCTTAAAACTTGAAGTACTTGAGATGTTATACTTATAAAAGCTAGAGAATTATACTTAAGAAGTCCTTTATATTTATTTTCTAGCTTGAAGTTAATAGAACTATTGAGAAAGAAATTAATTAATGCACCTGCCTCACTTGCTAATATTGCAGCAAAAACAGCAGGAAGAAATACTACACTAGCTACGAAAGCTCCTATGTTAGAAAAGTAAGAAAGTAAACTTATTCCTATGTATTTCCAGAAACTAAGATCTGTGAACTTTTCTAATACTTCTTTTAATGAATCTTTAATATCACCTTCTTTTATAATTTCTAATTTTTCTTTTATTCTTCCCATTGCAGTATAAATATCATTACTTAATAATTCTAATGCACTATTAGCATCAACTATTATGTTCTTATATGCAAGCTTCTTTATAGGATAAACGGAAAATAAGTCAACTATTTTGTTTATAATATCCAATCGATATCTTTTCTTTTCAATTACGACTCCCTCTAGATCCAGGTAAGGAACGAACCAAAGTGCATTATTCAAGTTATAGTTTTCAAATAGTACTATTTTTTCTGCTCCTTCCTTGATTGCTTCCTCTATTGCCTCCTTCAACCCAGAAGTCGAGTTTCTTGGAAACTCCACTATATTAATATTTTTAGTATCAAAATATGTAGTAGAATCTGTAATTACGATACAATCCTTTAAGTTATTATCTAGAATATTTATGAAGCCTCTGGCAGTTATGTAGTCTACTTTGTAGAAATCTATAAGTAGACATGCAATCTTACTCATTTTTTGACGTTTATAGTTATATATTTAAAATAATAAAAAATAAATTTCAACACTTATTTATTGATATTTATGGTAAAGATTTTGTTATCAAAAAAAGGAATAATAAAAATTAATAGAAAGGGAGACATAAATACTCAGTACGGAATAATAAAGAGAAAAGATATAGCAAAAGCCAGAATAAATGATGTGGTAACAACTCACAAGGGCGAGAAAATTCTTGTTACTTCTCCATCTTACGAAGACTTTATCGAAATTATGAAGAGAGGCCCTCAAATAATTACACTTAAGGACATAGGAGAAATAATAGTATTTGCCAATATTAACAAGAAGAGTAGAGTTCTGGAAATAGGTACTGGTGCAGGTACTGTAGGAATAATAATTTCTCAGATAGCAAAAGAAGTAATATCATATGATATAAGAAGTGACTTCCTTGATCTCGCTAGAGAAAATGCTAAGATATTCAATGCGAAAAACATAAAGTTTAAGCAGGGATCTATAAAAGAAGAGAAAGAGAGCTTTGATAGCGTAATAATCGATATTCCAAACCCAGAAGAAGTGATTGAAAAGTCATTCGAAGTACTTAAGAAAGGAGGCTATTTAGTAACTTATTTGCCTTCAATCTCTCAAATCTTTAACTTAATATCTAAATATAAGTTTGAAAATTATAAAGTAATGCAAATAAACAAAATAGATTGGATAATAGATACTGAAAGAAACATAGAGAGACCAGAAAACATGCAATTATACCACACTGGCTTTCTTCTTTTCTCTAGGAAGATCTTTTAGTTATGAAATGTAGCGAATGTGAAAATAAAGCAATAATAGAAATAGAGAATAGAGCATTTTGTAAGGAGCACTTTGTAAAAAGATTTGAGGAAACTGCGCTTAAAACTATTGAAGAGTTTAATTTATTTAATAAGGGAGAAAAAATAGGAGTAGCTAACTCTGGGGGAAAAGACTCACTTTCTTTGCTCTATTTTCTTGCTAAATACTTTGATAAAGACAAAATAATTTCTATTACAATAGATGAAGGGATTCCTGGATACAGAGATAAAACAATCGAAATAATGAAAAAATACACTGAAAAAATAGGGGTTAATTACTATATTTTTTCTTATAAGGATCTATTTGGAGAAAGTCTAAGTAATTTAGTAAAGAAAAACAAAATAAAAATCCCTTGCGAGGTTTGTGGATCTTTTAGAAGATATGCACTCAACTATGCCGCAAAAAAACTAAACTTAGACAAATTAGCAACAGCCCATAACCTTGATGACGAAAGCGAAAGCATAGTAATGAATTTAATACAGAAAGATATACAAAGATTTGTTAGAATAGGACCTAATGTCGGAATAGAAGAAAATGAAATGTTTGTTCCGAGAATAAAACCATTTATGTTTTTACATGAAAAGGAAACAATGCTATATGCAATAATTAATGGAATATATGCATTACATGAACCTTGTCCTTATACGAGATTTGGAATAAGACATGAAGTATCAGAATGGATAAAAAGATTAGAAGATTACTACCCGGGTTCTAAAAAGAATATCGTTAATAATGCAATTAAATTAAAAAACAAATTTAATTTTGAGAGCAAGAAACTGAGTAAATGTAAAATATGCGGATTCCCAAGTAGTGGAGAAATATGTGAAGTTTGCAATTACAGAATTGCTTATGGTTTACTTACCAAATGATGACTCTTTTCTTACCTTAGAAGTCAGCGAAATAGCAATTCAATTGACAAATGCAAGAAAAATAATGGAAATGGGTTGTGGAACTGGTTTCATAGGGATAAATTTAGCAAGAAAATTTAATCTTGATAAAGTCGTATTTGTAGATATAGATAAAGAAGCAATAGACTATACTAAACAAGCATGTGAAAAAGAAAAAATAAAGAATGCAGAATTTATACAATCAAATTTATTTGAAAAAATAAACGAGAAGTTTGATTTAATTATATTCAATGCTCCTTATTTACCGGGTAAAGAAAGCTATGTAGACTTAATAGGGGGAGAAGAAGGAAATGAAATATTATATCGATTTTTGAAAGATCTTCCTAATTTTAGTAAACGCGCAGTAATAACTTATTCTTCACTTTCTAATTTTGTTCTACCTTCGTGTTTTTCAGAAATATTCACTAGATCAAAAAAATTTGACTTTGAATCTATTTATTCTTCTTTTATAGAATTTACTTCTCGTTAACTGGTTTTCTTGTTACATAATAAACAACACCTATCATTACTATAAAGGCGATTACAGTTTCTATAAATTGAGTATTTATTTGAAGAGAAAGACCTGAAGATGAGCTTGAAGAAGGCAATATGCTTGTGAATGCAAAGATAAAAATGAAAAATATTATTGCAATAGTTATTCCTACAAACAGACTACTATGCGACATATAATCTTCCAAATTTTTAGAAGGTACAAATGCAGAAACTAAAATGAATATTATAAAGAATACAATTAGTATGTATAGTGCAATGTATGGAACAAAATGCTCAATGACAATAACTACTGGAGTACTAAATACTACCAAAATACCTAAAGCTAAAGCTATTAATGCATTAACTGATGCTTCTTCAAACAGTTTTATTCTACTGAGAATACCATAAGCTATTGCAAAAATTAATATAAAAACAACAGCTTCAACTTCTCCGTTAATAAGAAAACCCATTAGACTATTGATAAAACTACAGCAATAATTATTAACGCTATTCCAAATATCTTAGTCGTCCTACCTCCTCCAGCAATTAGAAGTAATGCAATAAATCCTAGTGCAAAAGCCAGAGTAGGCGAAATAACGAAGTGTGGCAAGGAATGATTCAAGGATACGTTTCCCATTATTCCGCCTATTATAAGGGCAGCTGCAACAAACAATATGAAAACTATTATAGCTATTATTGAAGCTCCAGAGGTCTTACCCGATCCTCCTGTTGCCATGTAAGATATAACTAAAATCATCAATAGAGTAACAACCAGTAACCCGAAAACCACACTCGTCAGCTCTATTATTTTTGTTGAAATTCCTACTTCCGCTGCAAATATAGCAATTATTAAAGCAACTATCATTCTCGATGTTTTGTATTTATCTTCTTTTAAAGGAGGAACAAAAGCTAGAACCGCATTAACTATTACTGCAACTAGTGCAACGAATAACCAGAAGAATAATGGATTCGTTCCTGACGGAACTGGAAATATACTTGCTAGATCATTATCTATCTGAGTGAAATTTACGTTGAAATTATAAGAAGAAGTATTTGAAGCAAGAAGTGAATAGCTATCGATATAAGGCGAGTATGTCTTTGCAGTAGCAATTGAAGAAGGATATGCATATGATGTAAAAACTCCTAATGAGATTAAGATCGTTAGTACTAAAATCAAACCTACTAAATAACTGACCTGCTTTTTGTTCATACTATACTTTTCACATAAGTATTATATAAACTTTTTTGTAAAAGAAAAAACATCAAAAATTGTTTAAAGTTTTAATAATTAAAATTTAAATGGATGATCAGGTATTTCTAATTATTGCAATAATTGTTCCTTTTATTTGGTATTTAGCAATAAAAGTCGAGGATTTAATTTCTATTCATACAAAAGAGCGTTATAAATTAAAAAGAATTGAAAGTGGAGAAAGATCAGTAGGAAATCCGTTAACAATAGGGTTTCAATACTACTACATTGTATCAGTTGGACTAATAATAGAAGTATCGATAGCTTTACTTTTACTATTTAGTAAATTTTTTATTTATTCGATAATAACTGTTTTAATAGGTTTATTAGTTGGTCTTATTTATGAAAGAAATAACTTTTGAAGATTTTTCTAAATTAGAAGGCGGATTTTTACTAACAAAAGCTAAAGAACTAGCACATTGGTTAATAAAAAAGGGAAGATCCAAATCGCTTTGGCCTCTTACTTTTGCCACTTCATGTTGTGGTATCGAAATGATGAGTTTTGGTGCATCAAAAACGGATCCAGATAGAGCAGGAATACTCTTTATAGCAGATTCTCCAAGATATGCGGATGCAATATTTGTTTCTGGAACAATAACTAAGAAAATGGCAAACAGATTATTAGTATTATACAATCAAATGCCAAATCCTAAGTATGTAATTGCTGTAGGAGCATGTACTATAAGTGGAGGACTTTATCATCATAGTTATAGTGTTTTATTAGGAATTGATAAAATATTGCCGGTAGATGTTTATATACATGGATGTCCTCCACGACCTGAGCAATTTCTTGAAGCAGGCCTAAAACTTCAAGAATTAATTAAGAATGATAAAATAGAAAGATATAAAGGGTACATATGATAAATTACAAAGAAATTAAAAGTGAAGAATTAAGAAAAGAAGCTGAAGAATTAAAAGATAAATACTTTTTATTTTCCATAATAGTTGTTGATAGAATAAATGAAGGTAAATTCGAATTAAATTATTTGTTTGAAAACAAAGAAAATGCAGATCTTATAAACTTGAAAACTTTTATTTTAAGAAATGATCCTAAGATAGATTCAATTTCAGATATTTTTCCTGCAGCGGACTATGAAGAAAGAGAAGCTTATGACATGTTTGGAATAATCTTCACTGGACATAAAAACTTAAAAAGAATACTATTGCCAGAAGACTGGCCTTTTGGCTATCCTCTTAGGAAGGACTTTGTAATAAATGATGAAATAAGAAATTGGACAGGAACAGATTTAAGATGGTAAAATGAATGGTTTCGAAATAAATGTAGGACCTGCTCATCCTAGCACTCACGGAGTTTTAAAGTTTAAGCTAACTATAGAAGGAGATACAATTAAGAAGGCGGAAGCAGAAATAGGATTTCTTCATAGAGGAAAGGAGAAAGCAGCAGAAGATGTTACTTATATGAGCTATCTACCTTTCGTAGATAAAATAGAATATGTTTCTGCGTTAAATATGGAATTATTGTACTCTTCTTTAATAGAGAAAGCCCTAAATATACAGATCAGTGAAAGGGCAAAGTATATAAGGACAATAATGGCTGAATTTGGAAGAATAATGAATCACTTAGTTTTCCTAGCTGCGTTTGGAGAAGATCTAGGATTAATAAGCGAGTTCTTTTGGGCACTAAGAGAAAGAGAACTCTTGATGGACATAATTGAAGAAATAAGCGGGGGAAGACTCGCTCCAGTTTATATAAGACCGGGAGGTGTTTTCTTCGACTTCAAAGAAGGCATAGAAAATAAAATAATTGAAGCAATGGAAAAATTAGAATACAAAATAAAAGAAGTGCACGAATACGCAATAATTAAAAATTCAATATTTAAAGCAAGAACTAAAGGAGTAGGTATACTTAAAAAAGAAGATGCAATTAATTTAGGAGTAACAGGACCTAATGCAAGAGCTTCTGGAATAAATAGAGACTATAGAAAGCTAAATCCTTACTTAATTTATGACAAATTAGACTTTAAAGTTCCTGTATTTGATGAAGGAGATGCATATGCAAGATGTTTAGTAAGAATGGAAGAGATAAAAGAATCAATAAAAATAATAAAAGAAGCAACGAAAAACATTCCGAAAGGAGATTATCTTATAAAGATGCCCTGGATAATAAAGATACCTCCAGCTTATACTATAGAAATACAAGAAACCCCCAGAGGAGAAATAGGAATGATTTTAGTAAGTGATGGAAGTGAAAGGGCTTATCGATTAAAAATAAGGAGTGCATCATTTTTTGCGATAAAAGCGATGGAAAAAATACTTGAAGGAGAAAAAATAGCTAATTTTTATCCAATATTGGCAAGTCTAGATCCTGTAATGGGTGAAATAGATAGGTAATATGAGCATATTCGATATAATTTACAAATATATTTTAAGCAATGGATTTGGATATCTTTCATTGCCTATTTCAATTATATTAACTTTAATAATAGCTTTAATTATAACTGCTTTAGTTCCTCTATTTGTAAGTGGATGGATTGAAAGGAAAGTTGCAGCAAGAATACAATCAAGAAGAGGACCTATTTTTGCAGGAAAATTTGGATTACTACAAAATCTATTTGATGCAATAAAGATGCTTGGAAAGGAAATAATAAGAAATGAAAATGCAGATAAGCTCTTTTTATTACCTTCAATACTTTATGGAACTGTAGTTCTTTTATTGTTTTTAATAGTTCCTTTAGGTAACAAAAATCTAGCAATACTAAATGTAAGTGATAATTTATTGTTGACATTTATACTGTTTTCTTATTTAGGATTAATTGCTATTTTAGGAGGAATATTTTCTGGTAATAAATTTGCTTCGATAAGTGCTTATAGAGAAGGAGTAAAAACATTCGCATTTGAAGGAATAGTTCTTTTATCAATATTTATGATAGGTTACAGAAGTTCTTTCTCATTTCAGAACATTAATTCAGTAAATATAATTTATTATCCTTTAATAGCAATATCATTTCTTATCGGCATAATTTCTATGATAGATCGGGGTCCTTTAGATGTAACAAATGCTGAACAAGAATTAATAGGAGGATGGAGAATAGAATATTCTGGATTAGTTTACGGATTACCTTTGCTTGGAGATTATTCGCTTGCATTTATAGCAAGTATGATTTTTTCAATACTCTTTTTAGGAGGAGCTGGAAGTGGAATTCTTTCATTTATAATATTTTGGATTAAAACTTTCATCATTTTCTTTATTTTGATCTTATTAAGATGGCTTTATCCTCGACCAAGGATTGACCAACTTATAAACTTTTCCTGGAAATACATATTTCCTTTAACAATATTGAATGCAATTATAATATGGATGATTTGAAAGAATTTTTAGAAGGAATAAAGAATATTTTTGAAAAACCAGTAACTGAAGAATTTCCAAAGAAAGAATTTGAAACAAAAGAAAAGTCTAGAGGGTTACTTTCTCTAGACTTGCCTGGATGTATTGGATGCGAATTGTGTTATAAAATATGTCCTGCAGATGCAATAGCAATGACAAAATTAAATTATAAATTTAATAGAAATGCAAGAAATGAAGCTCCTTCTATTGACTTTAATAAGTGCATAAGTTGTGGGTTATGTTCTCAAATATGTCCTGCAGAAGTATTGCATCATACCAAAGAATTTACTGTATTTGTTAGAAAGGAAGACGCATTTGAAGATCCTTTCAAACTATATGAGAGATTTAAAAAAGAGTTTAAATCCTAAGCTTTTCTAGCACAAAATTCCATGAATTAAGGAGAAAATCAAATATTTTGTTAGTAAATCTATTATTGTAAAGATAATTAACTACTAATATACTTATTGCAGAACCTAGTAAAGCGCCTGCAATTACATCTGTAGGCCAGTGAACTCCTACATAAATTCGTGAAAAGCTCACTATAAGAGCTTCTATAAGTAAAGGAATCCAAATTATTTTTCTTCTTTCTAGCAAAATTAAGATCGTAGCTCCACCAATAACAATTAATGCATGACCAGATGGAAAAGAGGAATCTAATGGCTTAGGAACTAAAGTACTTATATTCTGTAAAACTAAGAAGGGTCTTTCTCTAAAATAAAAATGCTTGAATGAAAGACCTACTATTATAATAAAAATAAATGAAATAACAAGAAGAAAGGCAATTTTCTTTCTTTCTTTATTTCCAAAAATCCAATAAAGTAAAACTATAGGTATCCAAATATATTCTCTTCCATACAAGCTTGCGTACTTCATTAAAGGGTTTAAAAAGGAAATTCTATTCGAAACAATTGAAACAAATGCATTTTTATCAAAATTAAAAGATAGGCCTATATAAACGAGCAAGAATATAAGTATAAAAACTATTATGAATAAAAGTGCAATAAAAGTACTTATTTTCATAAATAAATTATTTTCTAATCTTTAAAGATTTATGGAAATAGATGTGGATAAAGTGATAAAAAAAGGAATAGGAAGAATCCCACTGGTTCGTGATAAAAGTGTATTTTCTGCAAGTGATGCAGGCCAATGCTTGCGTTACCTTTATTATTCATATAAATTTCCAAAGGAAGAAAAAGAAGAAAAACTTAAGATATACGCTTTAGGAAATAAAGTACATGATTTAGTAAAGGAAGCGTTTGCAAATTATAATAAAATATATGGAGATTTTAAAGAATTGTACTTTGAATATCCCTTAGAAATATCTTTAAATTCCTATAAAATAAAGGGAAGAGCGGACATAGTTATTAAAACATTTAGTAATGAATTAATAATAATAGAATTAAAAAGTTCTTCAGACATATCAAAGATATCTGAACCTGAAGAAAGTCACATATGGCAAACTATGCTTTATATGAAAGGAATTAATGCAAATAAAGGAATAATCGTTTACATTGAAAAGAGTAACTTGAAAATAAAACAATTCAGCGTAAGCTTTAATGAAACTATATATGAAAACATCGTTAAAAGATATGAAAAATTAAACAGTTATTTAATGGAGGAAAAACTCCCTCCTGCCGAATTTTATTTTGATAATGAAAAATCATGGATGTGTAAAACATGCATATATAGAGAAGAATGCTTTTCTGAAATAGCAATAGAACAAGTTAAATTAAATTAATAAAAATAGATGTGAGGTTATAAATCGCAAAATTAACTAAAAATTGGACTCGGAGGGATTCGAACCCTCAGCCTTCCCCGTGCAAGGGGGACGCTCTACCATTAAGCCACGAGCCCAACATAAATTAATAAAATTTCAGATGATAAAATTTATTTTTTATCCACCTGAATAAACCTCAATTAATTCAATCACGTCTCCATCGTTTATCTTATCATCTTTTGTAAGTATATCTCCATTTCTAACTAGTATAACTCCGTTATTTGTTAAATCTAATTTCGAAATAATTTCCTCTACTTCGCCCTTCTCTAATTCTAGTGTTTTTTCACCAATTTGAATGTCTCTTATTTTAACTTTCATATCCTTCAATATTGTGTCCCTTTACAAATATCTCTTTATATTTATTAAATATTGGAATAAGATCTTCACTTAACTTTATTTCCTCCTTGCTAATTGGTAAATTTAGTGCGATCTTTTTATTTTTCTTAAGATTCCAAATATAGCTATCTATTTTCATAATCTTTGTGATTGTTTCTTCATTATTTTTAGCAATATCATGCTTAGTTATTTTTTCCTTTGTTATGTCTTTATTATACATTTTTTCGTAGAGATAATCTGTAGTGAAAGGAATTATAGGATGAAGAAGCAATAAAGAATCCTTTAGAATATAGTGAATTGCATAAATAAATGCATTATTATTGGAGTATACGTATTTTTTAGACAATTCAATTAAATGATCGGCGAAAACATCTATAATGAAAGATTTAAGTGTTCTGAAGGCTTCAAAAAATTCAAAAGAATCGTAAAGATCTATTACTTTATTCTTTACAAAATTAAAGTGATCAACAAATAATTTTGTAAATTCATTTTCACTCTTTTCTACTTCTTTAAACTGAGAAACAAATCTAGCTAAATTTATTATTTTATTGATAAACCTCTTTGCTGCTATCATGTTTTTAGGGTCTCTTGTTGAAAAATCCACATCACTCTTAAAAACATCCACTCCACTAACAACCCAAAGTCTTAAAACATCAGCACCTCCTGCCATTTCAATTGCCTTTTCTAATGTAATTCCATTGCCTTTTGATTTTGACATTTTTTCGCCATTTATATTAACATAGAAGTGAATTAACCAATTCTTTATAGGAGAGGAATTTGTAAGTAAAACTCCTTTAAGCATCGTAAAGTACATCCACGTTCTTATGATATCTCTTCCTTGAACTCTTACGAACACTGGATATAATTTTTTGAACATTTCAGTATTATATTTACTAATGAAAAATGGAGTATTGCTAGAATCCATCCATGTATCTAAAGTTCTAGTATCTCCTTCTATTTCCTCACTTCCACAAAAAGGACATTTTTCAAAGAATTTTTCTTTCCACGGTTTATAATATTTTCCGGGAGGAGGTACTAAATAATTATTGCATTTCTTACATTTCCACAGAGGGACTTCAGTTCCATAGTATCGAGTTCTAGAAATAGGCCAATCTTCGTCAATATTGTTTACCCAATTTATAAACAAGTTTTTAGATACATCTTCTTTTATTAAGCAATCTTTGGCCTTTTCTAAGATTAAATTTTTAAACTCTACTTGCCTTAAGTACAATTCTTTTTCGGGAAGGAATTCAATCTCATTTTTAGAACGCCAGCAAGTAGGTTTTTCTGTGATTATTTTTTCAGTTTTAATTAAAAGACCCTTATCTTTTAATAGCTGAATTACCTTATCTCTTGCTTGAGCTATTGTTAGTCCATCTACTATTCCTGTATTTATCATTTTTCCTTCTTTATTAATGATTATTTTTTGATCTAAACCATATTTTTTAAACAAGAAGATATCATTTCTATCTCCATAAGAACAAACCATCATCATTCCAGTACCAAAATTAGGATCTATAATTTCATCTTTTATAACTCTAACCTTCTCATTTATCAGGGGCATTTCTACGTATTCTATATTTTTGTATCTTTCGTCGTGAGGATTTACAGCCACTGCTCTACAAGCAAATATAAGTTCGGGACGAGTAGTCGCAATTAAATAATCTCCTGCTTTAAAATAAACTAATTCTGTCTCTTTTGTTTTATATTCTACTTCACTATTTGAAATCGCGGTTCTGCAAACAGGACAATAATTAATTACTTTATCGGATTCGTAAATAAGTCCTTTATTCCATAAATATATAAAAATTGATTGAGTTAAAGCTCGATATTCTGGAGAATCAGTTTGATAAGCGTAACCTAACTCATTACCAAATTCATAGTGATTAAATGAAATTCCTAGTCTTTTCCAATCATTAATTGCTTTTTCTTGTGATTTATCCAAGAGAATTTTACATTTTTCTATAAACTCTTCTCTACTTGTTTTTTCCATACTAATACCGAATTCTTTTTCTGCATGTATTTCTACTGGTAATCCATTTCTATCCACACCAAGTGGAAAAATAACATTGTAGCTTTCTAATCTTTTAATCCTAGCAATAATATCATCTATCGTATATTCTAATGCGTGACCCATGTGTAATTCTCCATCTACATAAGGAGGGGCAGTATCTATTACAATAAAATTAGGATTATTTGGATCTATATCATAAGCTTGATTCTTCCTTTTCTTTAATATATAATCCTCAATATAATTCAAATCATTTGAGATTTCCATATTTACATAATTAAAAACTATAACTTTAAATTTATTATTCTATATCAAAATGTACGTTGTCCCCTATTAAAAATGTATTTAAGTTTAATTTATAGTTTAATTCTTGTGCCAATTTTATTCCTTCTACTTGCTTTTCTATTCCTCCATGTGCTGGTATGTATATTTTTGGTCTTATTAATTCTAACATTTTTTTATGGTCTTCTCTACTTCCATGGCCAGATACATGAACGTTATCGTATATTTTAGCCCCACTATCCATTATTGCATTTTGAAGCATTGACCTATTTGCAATATTTACTTTTGTAGGAATAGTTTGAGAAGAAAAAATAACAGTATCATCCTTAGATAAGGCATAAGAATAATGATTAATCGCTAGTTTACTCATAAAAGATCCCGGTTCTCCTTGATGACCTGTACCTATTACTAAAAACCCTCCTTCTTTTAATCTTTTCATCGCTTTTTTAACAAATCTATCTTCTTTTATAACTTCCGCTAATTCTCTTCTTTCTACTACCCCACTATTTATTGCTGCTGAAAAGTATTCATCTATACTTCTTCCGATAACGAGGATTTTTCTACCTAATTTTCTTCCTATTTTTATTACACTCCTTAATCTTGCTATATGAGAAGAAAAAGTAGTAAAGAAAATATTTTTGCTGTCTTTACTCTTTATTAAGGCATCTTCTATCATATTTTCTGCTACGCTTTCTGAAAATGTAGAACCTTTTTCTTCTATTCGTGTAGTTTCTGATATCAAAACATCAATTCCTAAATTTCCTAATCTTTTTAACTCTGCGAAATCAACTGGTGAAGAGATTAAAGGATGTAAATCAAATTTCCAATCGCATGCATATAATATATTTTTATTTTGAGATTTGATTAAAACCAGAGAAGCTTGAGGTATGGAGTGAGTAATTGGAACTAATTTAATTTGTATTCCTTTTATATTTATTAGCCCTCCGGTAGGAACAATTTTTAGATTTAGTCTCTCTCCTTTAAAGTCTTTGTTTAATTTTTTGATAATTTCTGCAGTAAAAGGAGTGCAAATAATTGGTGCTTTATATTTATGAGCTAAGAAGGGGGTAGCCCATGCATGATCTAAATGGCCATGTGAAATCACTATTGCAACTACATTTTTTCCTTTTTCTTTAAAAAATTCTGAGTCGTTTGGAATTATATTGCGCGAAATTAACTCGCTAGTATCTTGAATAGTTATATTTGGATGAGAAGTTTGATAGTCTATTAATTCATCCATATTTCCTCCCATGTCTACAATTACTATTCCATTATCAGTTTCAATTGCAGACATGCTTTTTCCTATTTCTGAGTATCCTCCAAAAGTATAAAGCCTAATTTTACTCATAAAATACAATAAATTTTAAGAATCTTCTCTAATATATAGTTAAGCTAAAAGTGTAACTGCACAATTCTAAACTCATAAAATTAAACATAAAGCTTTAGAACTTTATAGTTTTAATACTTATCTTCTATATAGCTATAAAGTCATCAGTTAAATATAATAAAGAATAAATTAAAATTTAATTAATTAGCTTACATTATTTTTATTTAAATCATTTCTATATCAACTTACTTTATCCTATACTCACACTAGGCATAACTCCATTAGGAGGATATGCACGAACGCGAAGCCAATACAAATATATGTAGGAATATGCTCCACCTGTTGAAGCTCCTATATAAAAGATATTACCTGGATTTACTGGTGTTCCATAATACTTCACTACGTTACTTAATCCACTATAAACAGGAGTTTGATAGAGTGAATTTGTATTTGTTACAAAATTCATTATAGCTGAATTTGGAGTAATTATTACTTGGGTAAACATATAGTTTGTTCCTGATGTAGGTATAACGTGAGAAGAAGCTTGTGCATAGAAAGTTA